>NZ_DAMBJX010000039.1:13351-27672 GCF_032067225.1 Brevundimonas vesicularis
GTAGATTCGGTCGCCGTCAGCGTCACGATGGTTCTCGTCCTTGAACCGTTCGTCGCGCAGGAACAGCTTTTCGTCCTCGACCCACAGCCGCGCCGCTGTGCGTCGCCATTCCTTGTCTGCGGCGGTCAGATATTTCGGATCGCCCGTGATCGCGGTCATCCGGGCGAAGACCGGGGGCGCCATATAGAGGGCGTCGGCCCACCACCAGACCAGCGCGGTTGTGTCTTCCGCCCTGGCCAGATAGGGGACCTGCCAATCCAGCCGCTGACGCAGCGGCATCAGCACGCCCTCCTGTCCACGACGCGCGTAGAGTTCTTCGTAGAGATCGCCGATCGCGATATCGTCGGCGTTCAGCATCGTCTTGCCCGAGCGTGCGCCGCGCACACTGTAGTTGTAGTGATCGGCCACAGAGCTCAAAAAGCGCAGCGTTCTCCTGTCGTCCGAGACGCGCGCAAGCCGCGAAGCGCCGACGTAAAAGGTGGCTGCGACCCAGTTCGAGGACATCTGCGTCAGGTTGCTGCCCGTCGATAAGGCGAGCGGCTCGGCGGCCATGGCCGCGATTTGCGAGGAGGCGACATATTCGACAGCCGCCATGGTGCTCTCGCGAGACGGCACGCCTGCCACGTCGGTGTAAAGGGCGGGGCGGTCGCGTTGAGCCAGCCATTCAGCCTCGACGCCCGGCGGCAAGGCTGCGACCGTTTGCGCTAGAACGGGGCCGGACATGGCGGCCGAGCTCATCAGAACTGCAATCAGGCCAAGGCAGGGTCGGGTTGGCAGGGCCATGTTTTCCTCCGGCGCTGCTCCGGGCGGCGCATGATGGTTGGTGGCCCACTTCGACGGCGAGCCGCAACGTAACCGGTGTCAATTTCTGACGATCAGCTGTCGGTATCTCTTGTCAGCCTTATATCGTCCACTATTGTGAGACGAAAGAACAGAATGTGGGAAATCTAGATGCGCGCCAATCGCCGCACGCTTCTGCAACTGGGTGTCGTCAGCGCCTTGACGCAAGCGACGCCGGCGTTTGCACAGTCGAGCCGTTCGCGCACCTTCGACGCGTCCGACTATGGCGCGGTGGGCGACGGGGTCACCATCAACACGCGTCCTATCCAGGCCGCCATCGACGCAGCGGCAGGGCAGGGCGGCGGGGTCGTGGTCGTGAAGCCCGGTCTGTATCTGTCAGGTTCGCTATTCGTAAAGTCGGGGGTGACCCTGTCGATCGAACGCGGCGCCACTCTGCGCGGCGTTCAGGATCTGGCCGCTTATCCGATGGTTCGCACGCGTGTTGCGGGCGTTGAGATGGACTGGCCCGCCGGCTTGCTGAATGTCTATCAGCAACAGAACGCCAAGATCACGGGCGAGGGTCTGGTCGATGGTGACGGCAAGGTTTTCTGGGACGCCTATTGGGCGCTGCGACGCGATTATGATCCGCGCGATCTGCGATGGGCTGCCGACTACGACTGCCGCCGTCCGCGTCTGATCCACGTTTACGATTCACAGCAGGTCGAGGTTTCCGGTCTGAATCTGGCGCGATCGGGCTTCTGGACCGTCCACGTCTGCTACTCGCGGGACGTGAAGGTCGCCGACCTGATCATCAGCAATAACATCGGCGGACGCGGCCCTTCGACGGACGGCATCGACATCGACTCATCGGAGCGGGTCTTGGTCGAGAGATGCGACCTGTCGGTCAACGACGACGCGATCTGCATCAAGGCCGGACGCGACTGGGACGGGCTGCGGGTAGCCCGGGCGTGCCGTCAGGTGAAGATTCGCGACTGCATCGTCCGTGACGCCCTGGCCGGGATGACCTTCGGATCGGAGACATCTGGCGGATTTGACGACATCGAAGTCTCTGGGCTGAGGATCGAGTATCCGGTGCCGCTGGGGATCTTCTTCAAATCAGGCCACACACGCGGCGGCGTGATCTCCAACATCCGCCTGCGCGACATCCATCTGCAGGACGTGCGCACATTGATGCAGGTGAACCTGAACTGGTACCCAAACTACAGCTACGCCCAGATCCCGGACGGCATCGCGGACGTGCCGGATTACTGGCGCGCGCTCGCCACGCCCGTGCCGCGCGAACAGGGCATTCCCCGTATCCACGATGTTCGCCTGTCGAACATCAAGGCCGTCGGCGGCAAAGTCGGATTCGCCGCCGCCGCCTATCCTGAAGCGCCGCTGAAAGACTTCATTTTCGAACGGTTGGACTGGGATGTGCAGGATGCGGGCGCCATCGCCAATGCCGAGAACTGGCGCTTCCGCGACTGCAACATCGACACCCTGGACGGCCAAGGCCCCAAGGTGACCGAGTCGTCCGGCGTCACAGGCCTTCGATCCAGACAAGCATGAAAAACCAAAAAGTTGTGGGAGTTAGCGCGATGAAAATCCTTTCCGCCTGTTCGATGCTGGCATTTGGCGCGGTCGCGCTTGTGGGGGGCGTCTCCGGCGCCGCCCAGGCAGAAGTCCTGCGGCTGAACACGCCGGCGGTGGGCCTGACCAGCGACAGGATCGGCGCCTTGCCCGACGCGGAGCGCGGTCCGTGGGCCGAGTATCTGGCACGCTCCCAGGCCCAGCATCTGGCCGACCGCGCTGCGCTCGCGGCCGAGCTTCCCGCCGGAGTTGCTACGCCGCCGCCGCCCAAGGCCGTCGGACCCGCCCACTACAACATGCCGCTGGACCGGCCTGCCGAATGGTACGCCACAGCCGACGCTCGGGCCGTCGCGGATGCGATCGTCAGTTTCCAGACCCCCGCCGGCGGATGGAGCAAAAACCAGGATCGCAGCATTGCGCGCCTGCCGGGCCAGCGGTTCTCCAACGATGCCGAAACCATGGAGCAGAACCCGGCGAACTTCGATGCGCCGGCGGATCGCTTCTGGACCTTCGTTGGCACGTTGGACAACGAGGCGACGTGGTCGGAAATGCGTTTCCTGGCGAAGGTCGCCGCCCACGCGCCCGGACGCGACGGCGACGCCTGGCGCGCCAGCGTCATCCGAGGCGTGCGGTATCTTCTGAACGCGCAATATCCAAATGGCGGCTGGCCTCAGATCTGGCCGCTCGAAGGCGGCTTCCACGACTCCATCACCTTCAATGACAATGCTGTGGCGAACGCGGCCATGCTGCTTCGTGATGTCGCCCATGGCGCTGAGGGCTTCGACTTCGTGCCGGCTGAGCTGGAGACACGGGCGGCCGAGGCGACCCGGAAGGCGATCGACGTGATCCTCGCGGCACAGGTGCGTCAGGGGGATCGACTGCTGGGCTGGCCGCAGCAGGTCGAGCCCATGCGACTGGTTCCAACCAGCGCTCGGAACTACGAGCCGCGATCCATCGCAAGCGGCGAAACAACCGATATCCTGATCTTCCTGATGGGCGAGAAGAACCCGTCGCCGGAGATCAAGGCCGCCGTTCGCGGCGCAGCCGAATGGCTTCGGGCGGTGCGTGTCTATGACAAGTCATTCGAAATGACCGACGACGGACGCAAGCTGATCGACAAGGCCGGTGCGGGTCCGATCTGGTCTCGCAACTACGATCTGGTGACCGGGCGTCCGATCTTCGGCGACAAGGATCAGACCATCCACGACGACGTCAATGAAATCTCTGTCGGAAGGCGCAACGGCTATTCCTGGTGGATTTCATCGCCGCAGAAGGCGCTGGACCTCTACGCTGATTGGTCCAATCGGGCCGGGTGAATCCGGGACGCTGATCGGCATTGTCGACGCGGTCTGGCGGCGCGTCTGCAACATTGGTTTGTGAGCCACTGACGGCGAGAACGCGCCCCTGGCTCCGGCGCTATTGGGTCAGCGCGGCGAAAGCCGGTGAACCATTTTCCGTTCAGACGGTTAGCCAAGCCAGACTTTACGGAGAGGGCTGGCATGAGCACCCATGGACTGAAGGATACGGTCGTTCGACCGTTGCATTGGCTATTGCTGGCGTTTCCGATCGCGCTGTTCACCTTCGCCCTGTTCACCGACATCGCCTATCTGAAGACGGCCGAGGTCCAATGGACCAATTTCTCGGCCTGGCTAATCACCGGAGCGCTGGTGTTCGGCGGTGTCGCTGGCCTGTTTTCGATCTTTGATTTCGTCGTCGGCCTGCGCCACGGACGGTCTCGGCGGGCGACGGTGCATCTGGTCGCGCTCGCGCTGGCCTGGGTGCTGGGTCTGGTGAACGCCTTCAAACACAGCCAGGACGCCTGGAGCTCTGTCGGAGCATTCGGTCTGATCCTTTCGATCCTCTGCACAATCCTGGTCCTGGTCGCCGGCTGGACCGCCTATGCCGCGCGGGAGAGCGTCCGATGAACAAGAACCTGCTCGCCGCCAGCGCCGCTACCCTGGCCATGGCCCTGACGGTCGCATCGTGCGGCAACGCCAGCGATCCGAAACTGAATCAGACCGGCGCGACGCCCGACTTGCCTAAGGTCAACGAGACGCTGGTGCCGCCGATGAAGATCAGCCCGCCGGCAGGCTGGAACGGCGAGACGCCGACGGTGCCGCAGGGCTTTACGATCAGCGCCTTCGCCACGGATCTCAAAATCCCGCGTCAGATGCTGGTCCTGCCTAACGGCGACGTCCTGATCGCCGAGGGGCGCGGCGGCCATGCGCCCGCCATGCGGCCCAAGGATGTGATCGCCGGCGTCATCAAGAAGCAGGGCAACACCAAGATCAAAGGCGGCAACCGCATCACCTTGGTGCGCGACGCGAACAACGACGGCACGCCCGAACTGCGGACCGTTCTGGTGGACAATCTCGATGCGCCTTACGGCTTGGCCTATGTCGATGGCTATCTCTATGTCGCCGAACAGGGGGCGCTGGTTCGCTTCACCTTCCAGCCGGGCCAGACCGGCATTGCGACGCCCGCCGAGCGGGTGACGGAGCTGCCGTCGCGCATCAACCACCACTGGACCAAGTCCCTGACCGCCAGCGCGGATGGGTCGAAGCTGTATGTCGGCACCGGCTCGAACTCGAATATCGGCGAGCGCGGCATGGCGGTCGAAGAAGAGCGCGCCACCGTGTGGGAAATCGACCGGGCGACCGGCGCACGGCGGACCATCGCCACCGGCATTCGCAATCCGACGGCCCTGGCCATCGAGCCCACGACCAATCTGTTGTGGTCGGTCGTCAATGAGCGCGACGAACTGGGGCCGCAACTGGTCCCGGACTATCTGACCCAGGTACGTGACGGGGCCTTCTACGGCTGGCCCTACAGCTATTGGGGCCAGAACCGCGATCCGCGCGTGATGCCGCAGAACCCCGAGATGGTCGCCAAGGCCATCCGGCCGGACTACGCCCTGGGATCGCACGTCGCCGCCTTGGGCCTGGACTTCGCCCGCAATGGCGGATTCGGCGGGGCGTTCGCCAACGGCGCCTTCATCGGCATGCACGGCAGTTGGAACCGTCAGGACCCGTCCGGATACAAGGTCGTCTGGGTGCCCTTCAACGCTGGCCGTCCGGCGGGACAACCCGTCGACTTCGCCACAGGCTTCTTGAAGGACGGCAAGGCGCGCGGACGCCCGGTCGGCGTCGCGTTCGATGGGAACAAGCGTGTGCTGTTCGTCGCCGACGACCTGTCGAACACGGTGTGGCGCATCGCGCCTGCGCGATAGGCCGGCTTTTCCCTCGCCCGGAAAGGGCGAAGGGAAGTCGCTATTGTCCTCGACACATAGCCGAATAAGAAAAATCCCCGGCTGTGAGCAACCGGGGACTTTTCATACGGGCTAAGCTGTGGCCTACGGCGTGAAGTCGATGGTGCGTTCGAAGGGAGCATCGACAGCACGGCCACGATCGATGATCGGCGTGACTTCGGCGCCGTTCATCAAGGCCAAGGCGGCTTCGCCAAAGCCCATGCCCGGACGGCTTTCTTCCAGCACGACGCAGTCGGTGACGTGGCCCGACGCCAGGGCGGTGCAACGCAGCCGCACGCTGAAACGGTCGGTGCTCTCTGCCTTCGGCGCGACGGCCCGTTCGATGGCGGGTTGAGGCGCAGTGTAAAGGGCCGCGTCCTTGAGCAGCGGTCCAGTCGGGGCGCCCAGCAGGGCCGTCATCAATGTCAGGCTGAAGGTCAGTGTCATGGCAGGCCTCGTTCGTCTTCTATTAAGATTTGAACGAGACCTCCGTTCCCCGAACTTTTAAAAACGCGCGGGTGTGTGCGGCGCACCACACTTCGATTTCTCTGCCGAAGTCAGAATGGCCTCAAGCTAGACTGTTGTTCTTGGCACAGGGTCTTCAGCCACGAACGCACGGTGCGCAGAGGCGCGGTGTCGTGGACATCGCGGTGTGTGGCTAGCCAGAAGCGACGCTCGATCAGGATCGACGGCAGCACGCGTACCAGACCCTCGGCCAGGAAGCACGGCAGGACGCCGACGCCGCCCCCGGCGGCGATGATCTCCCGCTGCGCCCGGATCGAAGACGAGGCGACGTGGGGCGCGAGACCCGGCTGGACCTCGTCAAGATAGCGCAACTCCGGTGCATAGATCAGATCGTCGATATAGCCGACGATGTCGAAGCGGCTCAGGTCTTCGACGGTCTTCGGAACGCCGTTGCGGTGAAGGTGATCGGGCGAGGCGTAGAGGGCCAGCTGATACGGCGTCAGCGGCTCGACGATCAGGCGTGCGGCATGCGGCGCGGCCAAGGTGAACGCCATGTCGACCTCTCGGCGCGTCGGCGACAGGAAGCCGGAGGTGGCCGCCAGTTCGATCCTTAGACCCGGATGGGCCAGACGCAGCGCGGGCAGGGCGGGGGCCATCAGCGTGACGCCAAACCCTTCGGACGCGCTGACGCGCACCACACCGGCGGGCGCGTCGGGCTGGGTCACGCGGCCGGCGGCCTCCATCGCGCTTTCGGCCTCCAGACCGATATCGAGCAGCTGGGCGCCGGCGGCGGTCAGCTGAAGCCCGGTGGTCGAGCGGACAACCAGGGTGGATTTCAGCGCGCTTTCCAGCCGGGCGACCCGACGCCCGACCGTGGCGGCGTCAACGCCCAACCGCTGCGCCGCGCCGCCCAGCGAGCCTGCGCGCGCCGCAGCGATGAAGATGCGCAGATCGTCCCAGTCGTACATGGCCCGTAGTCGTCTTGCAAAAACGCAGAATGTTACCTGCAACTTTGCATTATCGACCCGCGCGCTGAGGTGATAGCCATAGTAGCAACAAAACAACCAACAGGGACATTCAGGCCATGCGCGACATTCGCCACTTCATCGACGGTGCGGCTTTCGACGGCGCGTCCGGCCGATTCAGCGACGTGTTCAATCCCAACACCGGGGATGTACAGGCTCGCGTGCAACTGGCGACGACGGGCGAGGTCGATCGTGCGGTGCAGGCGGCGCAGAACGCCTTTGACGGTTGGGCTTCGACCAATCCCCAGCGCCGCGCCCGCGTCATGTTCGACTTCAAACGTCTGATCGAGGCGCGGATGGACGAACTGGCCGAACTGCTGTCCAGCGAGCACGGCAAGGTCATCGCCGATTCCAAGGGCGACATTCAGCGCGGCCTGGAAGTGATCGAGTTCGCCTGCGGCATCCCGCACGCGCTGAAGGGCGAATACACCCAAGGCGCCGGCCCCGGCATCGACGTCTATTCGATGCGCCAGCCGCTGGGCGTGGTGGCGGGCATCACCCCGTTCAACTTCCCGGCCATGATCCCGATGTGGATGTTCGGCGTGGCCATCGCGGTGGGCAATACTTTCGTGCTGAAGCCGTCCGAGCGCGATCCGTCGGTGCCGGTGCGTCTGGCCGAACTGATGCTGGAAGCGGGGGCGCCGAATGGCGTGCTGAACGTGGTGCACGGCGACAAGGCAGCGGTCGACGCCATCCTGACCCATCCGGTGGTTCACGCGGTCAGCTTCGTCGGTTCGTCCGACATCGCCCACTATGTCTATCAGACGGGCGCCGCCAACCATAAGCGCGTCCAGGCCATGGGCGGCGCCAAGAACCACGGCATCGTCCTGCCCGACGCCGACATGGATCAGGTGATCAAGGATCTGTCCGGCGCGGCCTATGGCTCGGCGGGCGAACGCTGCATGGCGCTGCCCGTCGTGGTGCCGGTCGGCAAGAAGACAGCCGACGAACTGCGCGAGCGGATGGTCGCCGAGATCCCCTCGATGCGGGTCGGCGTCTCGACCGATGCGGGCGCCCACTATGGCCCCGTCGTCACGGCTCAGCACCGCGAGCGTGTCGCGGGCTGGATCGAAAAGGGCGTGCAGGAAGGCGCCGAACTGGTCGTCGACGGTCGCGACTTCAGCCTGCAAGGTCACGAGAAGGGCTATTTCATCGGCCCGTCGCTGTTCGACCATGTGAAGCCCGAGATGTCGTCCTATCAAGAGGAAATCTTCGGTCCGGTGCTGCAGATCGTTCGCGCCGAGACGTTCGAGGAGGCGCTGGCCCTGCCGTCGAACCACCAATACGGGAACGGCGTCGCCATCTTCACCCAGAACGGCCGCGCGGCGCGCGACTTCGCCGCCCGGGTCAACGTCGGCATGGTCGGGATCAACGTGCCAATCCCGGTGCCGGTCGCCTACCATACCTTCGGCGGCTGGAAGCGTTCGGCCTTCGGCGACATCAACCAGCACGGCATGGAGGGCGTCCGCTTCTGGACCAAGACCAAGACCGTGACGGCCCGCTGGCCGGACTCGGCGCTGGAGCATTCGGACAGCTCGTTCGTCATTCCGACGATGCGCTGAGGCCGTCATGGATTTCGCTCTCAACGACGATCAGCGCGCCATTCAGGACGCCGCCCGCGCCTTCGCCGAGGCCGAACTGGCGCCCCATTCCGCGCGCTGGGACGAGGACAAGCATTTCCCCGTCGAAGTGATGAAACAGGCGGCCGAAATGGGCTTCTGCGGCATCTATACGGCTGAGGAGCACGGCGGCATGGCCCTGGGCCGGGTCGAGGCAGCGGTGATCTTCGAGGAGCTGTCGCGCGGCGACGTGGCGACGGCGGCCTTCATCTCGATCCACAATATGGCGACGTGGATGATCGATCGCTTCGGGTCGGACGACCTGCGCGGCCGGTTCGTGCCGTCGCTGGTGGGGATGGAGAAGATCGCCTCTTATTGCCTGACCGAGCCGGGCTCGGGGTCGGATGCAGCGGCGCTGCGGACCACGGCCGTGCGCGACGGCGACCACTATGTGCTGAACGGGTCCAAGGCCTTCATCTCCGGCGCAGGCACGTCTGACGTCTATGTCGTCATGGTCCGCACGGGCGGCGAGGGGGCAAAGGGCGTCAGCGCGATCGTGGTCGAGGCCGGCACGCCCGGCCTATCGTTCGGCGCGCAGGAAAAGAAGATGGGCTGGAACGCCCAGCCGACCGCCATCGTCCAGTTCGACGACTGTCGCGTGCCGGTCGCCAATCTTCTGGGCGAGGAGGGAGCGGGCTTTCGCTACGCCATGGCCGGTCTGGACGGCGGTCGGCTGAACATCGCCGCCTGTTCGCTGGGCGGGGCGCGGCTGGCGCTGGAGACGGCGCAGGATTACGTCGCCACCCGCAAACAGTTCGGCCGCCCGATCGGCGAGTTCCAGGCGCTGCAGTTCCGGCTGGCGGACATGGCCACGGACCTGGAGGCGGCGCGTCTGATGGTGCTACGTGGCGCCTGGGCCATCGACACCGACCATCCGGAAAAGACGAAGTGGTGCGCCATGGCCAAGCGCCTGGCCACGGACGCCTGTTTCCAGATCGCTGACGAGGCCCTGCAACTGCACGGCGGCTATGGCTATCTGAAGGACTATCCGCTGGAACGGATCGTGCGCGACCTGCGGGTTCACCGCATTCTGGAAGGCACCAACGAGATCATGCGGGTGATCATTGCGCGGGAGATGACCAAGTGAGCGAGGCCGAGGTCGTCACCCGCATCGAAAACGGCGTCGGTGGCATCACCCTGAACCGGCCCAAGGCGATCCATGCGCTGAACCGGGCGATGTGCGAGGCGATGACGGAGGCGCTGCTAGCCTGGCGCGGTGACGCGGCCGTCCAGTCTGTGCTGATCGACCACGCCGGCGAGCGGGGTTTTTGCGCGGGCGGCGACATTCGCATGATCGCCGAAAGCGGTGCGGGCGATGCGTCGGAGGCCAAGGCCTTCTTCCTGGCCGAGTACCGGCTGAACCACCTGATGTTCGACTATCCCAAGCCGATCATCGCCATTGTGGACGGCATCGTCATGGGCGGCGGGGTAGGCATTTCCGAGCCGGCCGACATTCGTGTGGCGACCGAGCGCACCACCTACGCCATGCCCGAGACCGGAATCGGCTTGTTCCCCGACGTTGGCGGCGGCTGGTTCCTGCCGCGCCTGCCGGGACAGACCGGCGTCTGGCTGGCGCTGACAGGCGCGCGGCTGAAGGCGGCCGATACAGTGGCCCTGGGCATCCATACACATTTTGTAGCGACCAGCGATCTGATCGATTTGATTGAATCGATTGGCTACCATCCTCATGATCCAAAGGCGGAGGCCGATGCTTGGGCTAGCGATCCCGGCCCGTCGTCGCTGATGCAGCACCGCGAGCTCATCGACCGGCTGTTCGCCTTCGACACGGTTGAAGAGATTTTTCAGGCGCTTGAGGCGGACGGGTCGGAGTGGGCGCTGAAGCAGTTGGAAACCCTTAAGACCAAGTCGCCACAGTCGCTGAAGGTCTCGCTGCGCCAGATCCGCACGGGCGCAACGCTGAACAGCTTCGCCGAGAATATGGCGATGGAATACGCCCTGGGCGGCCGCGTCGTGCGCACCCACGATTTCCAGGAAGGCGTGCGAGCTGTGATCGTGGACAAGGACAATGCGCCGAAATGGTCCCCGGCGGACCTGTCGGGCGTAACCGACGAGACGCTGGATGCGCTGTTCGCGCCGTCGTTGGACAATGAAAAATGGACGCCGCTGGCCTGACCACGGCGCCGACAAAGGGAGAGACACCATGACCAAGATCGCCTTCATCGGCCTGGGCAATATGGGCGGCGGCATGGCCGCGAACCAGGCCAAGGCGGGCCATGCGGTCGCCGCCTTCGATCTGTCGGCGCAGGCGCTGGAACGGGCCGGAGCGGCGGGTTGCGTCGCGGCCGGATCGGTTGCCGAGGCGGTCAAGGGCGCCGAGGTTGTCATCACCATGCTGCCGGCCGGGCCGCACGTGCTGAAGGTCTATTCCGAACAGATCATCGGCGCGGCTCCGTCGACCGCCCTGCTGCTTGACTGTTCGACCATCGATGTTGAAACCGCGCGCAAGGTCGCCGGTCTTGCCAAATCGGCCGGCTACGCCTTTGCCGACGCGCCCGTGTCAGGCGGCACCGCAGCGGCGGATGCGGGCACGCTGGCCTTCATGGTCGGCTGCGACGAGAGCGACTTCGCCCGCGTCGAGGCGGCGCTGGAGCCTATGAGCCGCATTACCATCCGCGCCGGCGATCATGGCGCGGGGCAGGCGGCCAAGATCTGCAACAACATGCTGCTCGGCATATCCATGCTGGGCACCTGCGAGGCCGTCGCCTTGGCCGAAAAACTGGGGCTGGACCCCGAACGGTTCTTCGAGATCGCGTCCAAGTCTTCGGGTCAGTGCTGGAGCGTGACCAGCTACTATCCCTGGCCTGGTCCGGTGCCGACTGCGCCGTCGAACCGCGACTATCAGGGCGGGTTCGCCACGGCCATGATGTTGAAGGACCTGAAGTTGGCTCAAGACGCCGCGGCGAAATCCGGCGCCTCGACGCCGTTGGGCGCACAGGCCGAGGCGCTCTACGCCCTGTTCGACGGTATTGGGCACGGCGGCCGCGATTTCTCCGCCATGCTGCAGATGCTGCGCGGCAAGCTGGATGAGCTTAACCCGGCATAGATTCGTCTTTCGCATTGTGATTGCGGCCCGTGCAGCTTCGGCGGCGCGGGCCTTTTCGTATGAGGCGGCGGCCGCGACGCAGATCGCTACGGCTGGTGCGACCAAGGCGCGCGCCTGCCGTATTCGCCTTATTCCGTTCGCCGGAATGAGCCTGAGAAGAGTGAAGTCAAAGCAGTAACTTAGCTCTCGCTGACCGTTGAGGCGGCTCTAGCAAAGATCGAAAATCGCCTGAAATGCGGCTGAACGGTGCTTGCGGCGCACATTGCTCCTGTGTCATGTAACCGCTTACATCGCTTATCGACGGATCTTCGAAAAGGGGCCGGGACGATAGGGAGCAGGGAGAATTCGATTGGACATGGCCGCGCCTAGCGCTGCGTCTGCACGGCAGGAGGGCCAGCCCTTCGCCAAGGCCGCGACCATGCGCGACGTGGCTGAACGCGCCAATGTGTCGGTTGCTTCTGTCTCTCGTGTGTTGAACGGCTTGGGCGTGACCTCGGACGCGACGCGCCAGCGCGTGCTCGATGCGGTCGAGGACCTTCGCTATGTCCCGCACTTCGGCGCCCGCAGCCTGTCGACCAGCAAGAACGACACGATCGGCGTCATCTTGCCCGACCTGTTCGGCGAGTTCTTCTCCGAGCTGATCCGGGGCATGGACCTGGCCGCCCGCGCTCACGGCAAGCATCTGATCGTCTCCAGTTCGCATGACGGCGCGGAAGACACCCTGGCGGCCGTGCGTTCGATGCGCGGGCGCGTGGACGGCATGATCGTACTGTCCCCGCATCTGGGCGCGGCGAACCTGTCGTCCGAGTTCGCCGGTCGGATGCCGGTCCTGCTGATGAACGGCGGCGCGGCCGAGCCGGGCCGGGCGTCCATCATGATCGACAACCACGGCGGCGCCGTCGGCGCGGTCCAGCACCTGCGGTCCACCGGCCGCAGGCGCATCGCCCACATTCGCGGCGCCGCCGGCAACATCGAGGCGGACACGCGCGCGGCCGGCTATACGGCGGCGCTGGACGGTCATGACCCGATCATCGTCGAGGGCGACTTCTCCCAAGCCTCGGGCCACCGCGCCGCGACCCAGCTTCTGTCTATGACGGAGCGGCCCGACGCCGTCTTCGCCGCCAACGACATGATGGCCGTGGGCGCGCTTCTGGCCTTCCAGGAGGCGGGCGTGCGCTGTCCTGAAGACATCGCCGTCGTCGGCTTCGATGACGTGCCTATCGCCGGCCTGATGCGGCCTGCGCTGACCACCATGCGCGTCAACATCGCGGAAATCGGCCGAAGGGGCGTCGAACGCCTGATTGGCCTGGTCCAGGCCGGCGCGAACGCCGACGCCACGGACACCGCTTGCGAAATCGTTCGGCCGATCCTGGTCGAACGCCAGTCCACCGCGGCGGCCTCGTCCGCCAGGTTCAACAAAGGGTAGGCCAGCCATGTCGCTGAAAACCGATCCCATCAGGAGGGGAGAGCTCAGGATGACCCAGTTCAACACGCGTAAGGCCGCGACACGTCAGGTCGCCTTGGCCGCAGCATCAGCGCTTGCGATCAGCATGGCGGTAGTCGGCGGCGCGCAGGCGCAGAATGCAACGACGACCCTGCGCGGCGCCGTCTATGACGGCCAGACCGTCGAGACGGGTGCGACGGTCGTCGCGACCGAAGTCTCTACCGGATATGCGACGCGCGCGCGCGTGGGCGCCGATGGTCGCTATGTTCTGTCCGGCCTTCGCCCTGGCACCTATCGCGTGCAGGTCACCAGCGCGGACGGCCAGACGGCGGAAGAAACCGTGACCCTGTCGCTGGGTCAGGTCGGCACGTTGAACCTGGATGTCGCCGGAGCGACGACGGCCGCCACTGACGGTGCGACCGAGTTGGGCGACATCGTCGTCACCGGCCGCCGGGTCTTCGAGGTGCGCACGCCGGAAGTCGCGACCAACGTGACCCAGCAGCAGATCAACAACCTGCCGCAGATCAGCCGGAACTTCCTGAACTTCGCCGCCCTGGCGCCCGGTCTTCGCGTGACCGAGGACGACACCGAGCGGACGATTTCGGCCGGCGGTCAGACCGCCCAAGCGATCAACGTCTTCATCGACGGCCAGAACCGCAAGTCGCTGATCAACGACGGCGGTGTCGCCGGTCAGGACGACAGTCGCGGTACGCCCTTCCCGCAAGGGGCTGTGCAAGAGTTCCGTGTCATCAGCCAGAACTTCAAGGCTGAGTACGAGCAGGCTGGATCGGCCATCATCACCGCCGTCACGCGCTCCGGCACGAACGAGTTCCACGGTGACGTCTTCGCCTTCTATCAGGATCCCGGCTGGATCGCTCAGGACGTGATTTCGGAGCGCCGCGGCGACGCCAAGGCGCCTCTGAAGCGTATCCAGTACGGCGCCAGCCTGGGCGGACCGATCATCCAGGACCGGCTGCACTTCTTCGGCGCCTATGAGCGCAAGGACGAAGAGCGCATTTCGCAGTCCTTCCTAAACCGCACCGAATACACCAGCTTCTTCGCCAACGACCTCGGCACGACCTCGACG
>NZ_DAMBJX010000040.1:0-27650 GCF_032067225.1 Brevundimonas vesicularis
ATCATCGCGCCATGACTCGTACGCCGCATGACGCCGATACGCCCTCCGCCGCCGCGCAGGCGACGCCGATCGTCGAATCGGGGCCTGAATTCGAGAAAGCGCGCGCAAAGGCGGAAAAGGCCATGCGGCTGGCCTCCGCCCTTCGCGCCAACCTGCGACGCCGCAAGGCGCCCGCGCGGACGCCTGCTGCGCCGCGCGACAGCAACTGAAAGTCATCGGCTCGCGATCACGCAGCCCTTTGGCAAGCGCCCATCGGCTTGCTAGAGAACCTTCCCCCCGAGGCGTTGGCATCGGGCGCGCTTAAGGACGTCATGGACAGCATCGCCATTCAGGGCGGCGCCCAGCTTTTCGGGGACATTCCCGTCAGCGGCGCCAAGAACTCCGCCATCAAGCTGATGGCCGCCTCGATCCTGACGGATCAGCCCTTGCTGCTGACCAATATGCCGCGTCTGGCCGACACCCGGTTCCTGGGTCAGTTGCTGCGCCAATTCGGCATCGAAGTGACCGAGCGTGACGGGGCGGACGGGCAGGAGAGCCTGTTTCATGCCAAGGACCTGACCTCGACCTTCGCCCCCTATGATCTGGTGCGCCAGATGCGGGCCTCGTTCAATGTGCTGGGGCCTTTGCTGGCGCGCACCGGCGAGGCCAAGGTCTCGCTGCCGGGCGGCTGCACCATCGGCGCGCGTCCCGTCGATCTTCACCTGCAGGCGCTGACGGCGCTGGGCGCCGAGATCGAGCTGGACGAAGGCTATGTCACTGCTCGCGCGCCCAAGGGCTTGAAGGGCGCCGAGATCGAGTTTCCTTTCGTTTCGGTCGGCGCCACCGAACATGCGCTTCTGGCCGCCGTGCTGGCTGAAGGCACGACCGTCCTTCGCCGTGCGGCGCGCGAACCCGAGATCGGCGATCTGGCCCACTGTCTGACGGCCATGGGCGCCAGGATCGAGGGAATCGACACCGACGTCCTGACCATCACCGGCGTCTCGTCGCTGAACGGGACGACCTGGTCGGTGATTCCCGACCGAATCGAGATGGGCTCCTACGCCGTCGCCGCCGCCATGGCGGGCGGCGAGGTGCGCCTGACCAAGGCGCGGGCCGAATTGATTGGTTCGCTGACCGACAAGATGGTCGAGGCGGGCGTTGAGGTGTCGCCGACCGCCGACGGCGTGCTTATCAAGCGCGACCCGAAGCAGCGACTGAAGGCTGTGGATGTCGAGACGGCCATCTATCCGGGCTTCGCCACCGATCTTCAGGCCCAGTTCATGGCGCTGATGACGACGGCGGAGGGCGTCAGCACGGTTCGCGAGACGATCTTCGAAAACCGCTTCATGCATGTGCCGGAGTTGGCGCGACTGGGCGCCGACATTTCGGTTCATGCCGGAGAGGCGCACGTCACCGGCGTCGAGGTTCTGCACGGCGCCCAGGTGATGGCGACGGATCTCCGGGCCTCGATGTGCCTGGTCATCGCGGGCCTTGTCGCGGAGGGCGAAACGACGGTCGGACGCGTCTATCATCTGGATCGCGGTTTCGAGCGTTTGGAAGAAAAGCTCGGCGCATGCGGAGCCGACATCCGCCGCATAAAGGGAACAGGTGATGAGCACTGAGATCGACGGCGTCATCCCCGAAGCCAAGGCGCCGGTCGAACCGCTGCGTCTGCTGGCCGAGGATGCCGACGATCTTCAGATCATCTCCGCCGCGCTCCAGGACGCCATCCTGCGTCCCCTCGATATCGTCTGGGAAAAGGCGGCCCGAACCCTGACCATCGCCTTCAGCCGCTTCTGCTGGGAGTGCGGCGGGACACGGGTGATGTGCGCCATGCAGTTCGGCGACGTTCTGGCGGTCAAGAGCCGCCGCCTGTCGCGAAGCCCCGACGCCTCGCTCGAACTGCTCGCGCTCGACTTCATTCCCACCGAGGATCTGAGCGGGCGCGTCATCCTGATGTTCGCCGGCGGCGGTGATTTGCGAATCGACGTGGAATGTCTGGACGCCGTGGTCACGGACATCTCCGACCGCTGGCCTGCACGGATCGCGCCGACCCACCTGGACACGCCCGAACTGGACGAAGGGACTGCGGCATGAGCGCCGATCACAAGCTGGCCTCAGTCGAACTGGACGCCGCGACCCTGCCGGCGGCGACGGCCGAGATCGAGCACGAGCGTCGCGTCGCCATCTTCGATCTGGTCGAGAAAAACAGTTTCGAGCCCGTCGGCGCCGAGGGCGGACCCTACCGGCTGAAGCTGTCGCTTCAGGACAATCGTCTGGTGTTCGACATCGACGGCGAGAACTTCACGCGCACCTACGCCATTAGCCTGACGCCGCTGAAGGGCGTGATCAAAGACTATCTGATGATCTGCGACAGCTACTATGAGGCTCTGCGCGGATCCTCGGCCAGCCAGATCGAATCGGTCGATATGGGCCGTCGCGGCCTGCACAACGAAGGGGCCGAGCAGCTGAAGACGCGGTTGGACGGCAAGATCGTGGTCGATCACGAGACGTCACGGCGCCTGTTTACATTGCTCTGCGCCCTCTACCGTCGCGGCTGACCTCGACTATCTCTGTGTTTTCGGGCATTAGGCCCGTCCATTCCGCCCCTCGCGCCCGCCCGGCGTGGGGTCGAACGCATATTCAACGGGCGTGAGAGGCCGCATGGCTAAGGAAGAACTGCTCGAGTTTCCCGGCACCGTCAGCGAACTGCTGCCGAACGCCACCTTCCGCGTGACGCTCGAGAACGACCACGAGATCATCGCCCACACCGCCGGCAAGATGCGCAAGAACCGCATCCGCGTTCTGGCCGGCGACAAGGTGCTGGTCGAAATGACCCCCTACGACCTGACCAAGGGTCGCATCACCTATCGCTTCAAGTAAGTGGCTGCGGGTCGCCCCGAACTGGTGCTGGCTTCGGCCAGCCCGCGCCGCATCGAACTGCTGGCGCAGGTAGGGATCACACCCGACCATATCGATCCCGCCGACATCGACGAAACGCCTCTGAAGGGCGAGACCCCGCCGCGTCTGGCCGAACGGCTCGCCACCTCGAAAGCCCAGGTCGTCGCAGAACGCCGTCCCGACGCGGTCGTCATCGCCGCCGATACGGTTGTCGCTGTCGGGCGTCGTTTTCTGGAAAAGGCGGCGGACGAGGCCGAGGCGACGCGCTTTCTGAAACTGCTGTCCGGCCGCAATCACCGCGTCTTCACCGGCGTTGCCGTCTGGCGCGACGGAAAGATATCGTCCCGCGTCAACGAAACCCGCGTGACCTTCAAACCCTTGTCCGATCACGAGATCGCCGCCTACGTCGCCACGGGCGACTGGCGCGGCAAGGCCGGGGGCTATGGCATCCAGGGCCCTGCGGCCGCCTTCATCCAGCGCATCGTCGGCAGCCATCCGTCTGTGATGGGCCTGCCCGTCTATGAGGCCGTCCAGCTTCTGCACGGCGTCGGCTGGCGTTCATGAGCGGTGCAGTCGAGGTCTTCCTCGACGAGACGCCTGGCGAGACGCGTGGCGCCATCATGCGCGACGGCCGCTACACCCATCTTCTGATCCACCGCGACGATGATGTGGCGCAGACCCGGCTCGGCGCCCGCTCGGTGGGGCGTGTCATCGAGGTGAATCCCGGCTTGCGCGGCGCCTTCGTCGATATCGCCGCGCCGGCCGCCGCCTTTCTGCCGTTCCCGAGAAACGACCGTCTTATCCAAGGCCAGCGGCTGGAAGTCGTCGTCACCGCCGAACCTCGTGCCGGAAAAGGGGCGGCAGTTCGGTATGTAGGACCGGGGGAGGGGACGCCCCGCCTGATTCAGCCCGCACCCAGCATCGCCGAACAGTTGCGCGATCTCGCGCCCGGCGAGGAATCAGTCGCCGGCATCGCCGCCATCGACGCCGTGGTCGAGGCGGAGGAGGAGGCTCTGGCTCAATCGATTGTTTTCGCCTCGCACGGAATCGATCTCGCCATCGAACGCACCCGCGCCCTCGTGGCTGTGGACATCGACTTCGCCTCTACGCCCGGTCGTGATCCGAAACAGGCAAGGGCGGCTGCGAATCGCGAGGGGTTGAAACAGGCGGCGCGGCTGATAGGCCTGCGGAACTGGGGCGGCCTGGTCGTCATCGACATGGTCGGGGACGGTACGGACGCCGAGGCGCCGTCCAAGATCGTGCGGGCCGCGTTCGGTCACGAACCCCAGGCCGTCTTAGGACCCGTCAGTCGGTTCGGCCTGTTGCAGATGTCGCTTCCCTGGCGCCGTACGCCGATCGAGGAGGTTCTGCTCGGCGCCAGCGGACGCCCGTCCGTTCAAGCGCGGGCCTTGTCTGTCGTGCGCGCTTTGCGGCGGCAGCTTCTGGCCGATACCCTGTCGCCGCGCATCATCGCGCGTTGCGCGCCGGAAGAAGCTCTGATTGCCCATCCGTTGGCGGCTCGTCTGGGACCGCGAGCGGTGATCCAGGCCGATCCCGCGATCCCGGCTGGGCGCGGACGAATAGAAGAGGGTTGAGCCGTGGCTTCCTGTCCCATCTGCCGCAAGGCCGACGCCGATCCTAAGTACAAGCCCTTCTGCTCACGCCGCTGTTCCGACGTCGATCTGCAGCGCTGGTTCACAGGCGGCTACGCCATTCCGGTCGCCTTGGACGAGGGCGCGGAAGATGATGACGAAAAGGACTGATTGGGCGCTGGACAGGCGGAAAAGCCTCCCCTATAGACCCGCCTCTCGCGACGCCGCGTCGGCGCCTGGATAGCTCAGCTGGTAGAGCAGCGGATTGAAAATCCGCGTGTCGGTGGTTCGAACCCGCCTCCAGGCACCATCTTTTCTTGCCCCACAAAAATCGATTGCACCGGCGCATTATCTTGCGCTGCGGCCTTTGCGCCGTCCTTGGCTTTCAGGCGGCTTGCAGCGATCAGCCCTACATTTGCTGTATTGGGAAATGATCGCGCTCAGGATGGCCGTTTTGAACAAACTTGCTTCATCTGACGTCAGATCATCATCAAAATGTCGCACGGCTGCACTCTAATGCGCCGGTTGGTGGAACTTTTCTCCATGTCTCTCGACGGGTTAAAAGCCCCTCTTGTCCCTTGACGCTCCGGTAAGGGTTCGTCAAAGGGTTGAGGCGCCTTCGCAAGAAGACGTTAATGCGGATCGCCGGAGACGTGTCTCCGAAGGTTCGACCAGCGGAGACGAGACGGGCGACCGGTTCGATCTCCACCGAAGATTTCAGCGGGCTCTGATCCTCGAAAGGACGGGCGCGTTGAAGGAAACATTTCAGGTTGGGGGGCGGTCGCTGACTATGGCCGCACCTTTGGTTCCACGAGTCAGACCAAGCAGGAACTGGCGAATTATGCTGAACAGCAAAAAGACGAATATCCTTCTCGCCATGGCCGGCGCCGCCGCGCTGATGGCGAGCTCGCCGGTCCTGGCCCAGGCCCCGGCCGAGCCCACCCCGGCCGCCTCGACTGCGGCTCCCGCAGCCGCCGCTCCGGCTGCCGGCGAAGCTGATCCCGCAACGGTGAACGACGCCGTCGGCGGCGGTCACGGCGACATCACCCCGATCTCCATGTTCATGGAAGCCACGGTCGTCGTTAAGGTCGTCATGGCCGGCCTGCTGCTGGCCTCGATCCTGTCGTGGACCCTGCTGCTCATCAAGCTGTTCGAGTTCGGCGCTCTGAACCGCAAGACCGACAACTTCCTCGAGAACTTCCGCGGCGCCCGCACCATCGCTGACATGCGCGCTGTCTCGACTCAGGAAGAGTTCGACGGCAACCCGCTGGCCGACATGGCCGCCGCCGCCACCGAGGAAATCGAACTGTCGCGTCAATCGGGTCTGTCGGTCACCGGCGATCACCTCGACTCGGCCATGGCCCGCGCTCAGTCGGCTGTCGCCGCCGTGCAATCCGGTCTGGCCCTGCGCCTGTCGGGCGGCCAGCAGTTCCTGGCGTCGGTCGGCTCGATCGGTCCGTTCGTCGGTCTGTTCGGCACCGTTTACGGCATCATGAACTCCTTCATCGGCATCGCCCAGTCGAACACCACCAACCTGGCCGTCGTGGCTCCGGGTATCGCTGAGGCTCTGCTGGCCACCGGTATCGGTCTGTTCGCCGCTATCCCGGCCGTTGTGTTCTACAACTACTTCAACACCCGCATCGCTGCTTACGGCACGCGCGCCGACGGCTTCGCCGCTGAGCTGCTGAACGGCATCTCGCGTCAGCTCGACAAGGGGGCGTAAGACGGATGGCCGCCAAGATTAAATCGGGCGGCGCTGGCAACCTGCCTCAGGCCAACAGTGATATCAACGTTACGCCTTTCGTTGATATCATGCTGGTCTTGCTCATCATCTTCATGGTGGCGGCTCCGCTAGCCTCCGTGTCGGTGCCTGTTGAGTTGCCAATCGCCGTCGCCAAGGCGGCCCCGAACCCGCCAAAGCCGGTCTATATTTCGATCCAGAATGACGGCGACGTCTATGTGGGCGATTTCCGGACCGACGTCGGTGCCCTGGGTGAAGATCTGAAGAAACAGATCGGATCCCGGAACCCGGCCGATGAGCGGATCTTCATTCGGGGCGACCAGAATACCCGTTACGGCGACTTCATGCAGGTCATGAATGCGCTGCAGGATAACGGCTTCTATAGCGTTGCGCTGGTCGGCGAAGACCAGGCGACGAGTTAGGATGCGGAGATAGTATGACAGACGTCGAATATCATCGCAGTCGCTACGACGTACCCAAGAAAAAGGGCTTCATGGGGGTGTCCTACCCCGTGCTGATCGTCTGCCTGATGGTGGTCAGCATCTTGTTCGCGTTGCTGATCTTCTTTGTTCAGCAGTCCAAGTTCAAGCTGAAGGAGTTCAACTACGTCGACGAGTCCGTCGAGGTCGAGTTGGTCGAGCCGGTTCCGCCGCCTCCGCCGCCTCCGCCGCCGCCGCCTCCGCCGACGGATACGCCTCCGCCGCCGAAGCTTCAGGTGCGCGTGCCGGCTCCGGTCCCGAACATCGTCCCCCCTCCGCCGGTCAATATCACGCCGACGAAGAAGGAAGATCGGGTTGAATATACGGGTCCGCCCGTCAATATTCCTGGACCTCCGCCGCCACCCGCGCCTCCGGCTCCGCCGCGTCCGTCGACGATCACGAACGTTCAGTGGTCGCGCCAACCGCGTCCGACGGCTGATGACTTCCCGGCGCGTGCGCTGGAGCGTGAAATCAGCGGTTCGGCTACGGTCGAGTGCACGGCGCGCTCCAACGGATCTCCGGCCAACTGCCGCGTGGTGTCCGAAGAGCCTGCTGGAATGGGCTTCGGCCGCGCCGCCATTCGGGTGGTTCAGCGTGGACAACTGTCCCCGCGGACCGTCGATGGCGCCGCCCAAGACGCGACCTTCCGCGTCCGGGTGCCCTTCACCCTCGGGTGATCGTCACGGCAACAGACAAGACGCCTCGGAGACCAATCTCCGGGGCGTTTTCGTTTGGGCTGTCACTTGCGAAATCTCCTGACGAAATGTGAGGAAGGCGCTTGATCGCCTGCCGCAGGCCCGGTAGAGAACGCGCCTCGCCATGAGCGGGCCGCCTTAGCTCAGTTGGTTAGAGCGCCGGTTTGTGGAACCGGAGGTCCTCAGTTCAAGCCTGAGAGGCGGTACCATCGCAAAGCACGGCCGGGCTTGCAGCCCGCCGTCGCCGCGACCATCTCCTGATCGTCGGCCGTCCTATCTGTTTTTAGGCCGATCCCACATCGACAGGAGAAGGCCCCCATGAAGACGCGCAAGCTGGGTGCGAACGGCCCCGAGGTTTCGGCTATCGGCCTGGGCTGCATGGGCATGAGCGCCTTCTACGGCGGTGCCGACGAGGCCCAGTCCATCTCCGTCATTCATCGCGCGCTCGATATGGGCATTACCCTGTTCGACACTGCCGAGATGTACGGTCCTCACACCAACGAGGTGCTGGTCGGCAAGGCGCTGAAGGACCGGCGCGACCAAGCCTTCATCGCCACCAAATTCGGCATCAACTACAACGCCGACCGCACCAAGCTGATGACCAACGGCAGCCCGGCCAATGTGCGGCGCGCCATCGAGGGCAGCCTGCAACGCTTGGGCGTCGATCACGTCGATCTCTATTATCTGCACCGCGTCGATCCGGACACGCCGATCGAGGACACGGTCGGAGCGATGGCGGAACTGGTGAAGGAGGGCAAGGTCCGCTTCCTGGGTCTGTCCGAGGCCGCGGCGGACACCCTGCGTAAGGCGCATGCGACCCATCCGATCACGGCGCTGCAGACGGAATATTCGCTGTGGAGCCGCGAGCCGGAGGACGAACTGTTTGCAGTCGTGCGCGAACTGGGCATCGGCTTCGTGCCCTACAGCCCGCTGGGCCGCGGCTTCCTGTCGGGCGACATCACCTCGATCGATGACCTGGACGCAGACGATTTCCGCCGCACCAATCCGCGCTTCATGGGCGAGAACTTCCAGAAGAACCTGGATCTGGTCGAGGCCGTGAAGGCCATTGCGTCGGATAAGGGCATAACCGCCGCTCAACTGGCCCTGGCCTGGGTGCTGGCGCAGGGCGAGGATCTGATCCCGATCCCCGGCACGCGCCGTATCGCCACTCTTGAGCAGAACGCGGCGGCCGTGGACATCGTTCTGACGCCTGAGGATCTCGCCCGGATCGAGGCCGTCTTCCCCAAGGGCGCAGCGACAGGGCATCGCTACGCCGAGGCGGCGCGGGCGGCGCTGAATCGCTGAGCCACAAGCCAAATGAAAAAGGCCCGGTCGGATCGCTCCGGCCGGGCCTTTCGTATGTGGGACGTCCTGATCCTACTGGATGCGGGTCCAGGTCTGGGTCTTGCAGAGCGGAGGCACGATGCAGCCGCGCAGACGCAGGCTGTTGTCGTTTGTCATGGTGATGGTGCCGCGATAGGTGCCGCCGTCGGCCGGGTTGTAGACCGAGCCGTTGCGCCATTCCGTCGGACCGCCGGTGAAGCCGGTCAGCATGGGCAGATTGCGCAGGGTGCGGTTCCGCAGCGAGGCGTCGCGATTGTTGGCGTCGCGCGCATTGGCGTCGCGGCGAATGTGGTCCGAGGTCACCAGCGTGCCGCACAACGCCTGCCCGCAGCGCGCGATCCGCACCTGACCGCCATTGGTCGGCGTCTGCCACAGGCCCGTCGGGTCGCCCGCCAGGGCCGGAGAGGCGAGGGCGCCCGCCAGGGTCGCTGCGGCCAGCATGATCTTGATCTTCATAGTCGTTCCCTTTCGTCGGGTCGGTCGCACCGCCCGTTAGAGCGGACGTTGATCGCGGTTTCGGTTGAAAACAAGGCCAAAACCCCGGCGATCGGCAACGAAAACCGACCCTTAGGTCAACTTCAGCCGCCGATCAGGGCCAGCCATTCGTCCTCGGTCAGCACCTGGACGCCATGTTTTTCAGCGTCCTTGAGCTTGGAGCCGGCTCCAGGGCCGGCGACGAGGTAGTCGGTCTTTTTCGACACCGAACCCGACACCTTGGCGCCCAGGCTTTCGGCGCGGGCCTTGGCCTCGTCGCGGGTGAAGCGCTCCAGGGCGCCGGTGAAGACGACGGTCTTGCCCGCGACCGCCGTGTCGGACTTGGGGCGTTCGGCGTCGAGGATTTGGGTCAGTTCGGCCTCCAGAGCCTCCACGACCCTTAGATTGTGCGGCTCGTGGAAGAAGTGGGCCAGGGCCTCGGCTGCGACGGGGCCGACGCCGGTGACGCCGGCGATCTGGTTCAGGATTTCGGACGGGCCGTCCTCGCGCGCGACGCGGGCCAGTTCGACCAGGCCGGACCAGTCGTTCGCCATCGTCGCCAGAGACCGGCGGGCCGGAGCGGCCATGCCGGGGAAGGCCTGGCTGATCTTCATGTCCATCGTCGCCTCGGGCCAGGGATCTACGGGGGGGGGCGCGGCCTCGGCCATCAGGGTCAGGACGCGGGGCGATATGGCGTGGGCGGCGGCCAGGTCGGTCCAGGCGTCGGACGGCACGCCCGAGGCGGCTTGGAGGCAGGCGGCCTTCAGCGCGGACCAGCTCTCGAAGGCGCGGGCCAGAACGATGGATGTCTGTTCGCCAATATCGCGGATTCCGAGACCAAATACGAATCGGTCCAGCGAAATGATGCGACGAGCGTCGATGCCGGCGACCAGGTTGCGGATGCTGGTCTCGCCATAACCATCGTCTCGCTCCAGTTCCTTCAGCCGCGTCTCGTCGCGCGCCAGTCGGAAGATGTCGGCCGGCTCCTTGATCCAGCCCCGCGCATGGAAGGCGACCAGCTGCTTTTCGCCCAATCCTTCGATGTCAAAGGCGCGGCGGCCGACGAAATGCTTCAGTCGTTCGACGATCTGGGCGTCGCAGATCAGGCCGCCGGTGCAGCGGCGCTTGACCTCGTCGCCCTCGCGCACGGCTTCCGAGCCGCAGACGGGGCAGTGTTCAGGGAAGACATAGGGGGCGGCGTCGGCGGGACGTAGCTCCGGGACCACGCCCAGGATCTGCGGGATGACGTCGCCGGCGCGTTGCAGGCGGACGGTGTCGCCGATGCGCACATCCAGACGCTCGATCTCGTCTTCATTGTGCAGGGTGGCGTTGCGCACCACCACGCCTCCGACGGTAACGGGGTGCAGGCGGGCGACGGGGGTCAGGGAGCCGGTGCGGCCGACCTGGATGTCGATGCCTTCCAGCACAGTGGTCGCCTGCTGCGCCGGGAATTTGTGGGCGATGGCCCAGCGAGGGCTGCGGGCGACGAAGCCCAGGCGGCGTTGCCAGTCGATGCGATCGACTTTGTAGACTACGCCGTCGATGTCATAGCCCAGGGTCGCGCGGTCGCGTTCCAGTTCGCGATAGGCGGCGATCAGGCCCTCGGCGCCCTCGACCCGGCGCGAGCGGGCGTTGACGGGGAAGCCCCAGGCCTTGAGCTTTTGCAGGGCTTCCCACTGGGTCTCAGCGAAGTCGCTGGAGTGTTCGCCCCAAGCGTAGGCGAAGAAGTTCAGCGGGCGTTTGGCGGTGATCCGGGCGTCCTTCTGGCGCAGAGAGCCGGCGGCGAAGTTGCGGGGGTTGGCATAGGTGCGGCGGCCTTCCGCCTCGGCGGCGGCGTTGAAGGCGGCGAAGGCGTCGTTGGGCGCATAGACTTCGCCACGCACCTCGATCCGGTCGGGCCAGTCGACGCCGGCCAAAGTCTGTTGCACATCGGCGATGGTGTTCAGATTGGCGGTGACGTCCTCGCCCGCGCGGCCGTCGCCGCGCGTGGCGCCGATCGTCAGCTTGCCGTCGACGTAAAGAAGGTTGGCGGACAGGCCGTCGATCTTGGGCTCGGCGACGAAGGCGATGGGTTCGTCGGCCGGCAGTTTCAGGAAACGGGCGATCCGGGCCACGAAGTCGCGCACCTCGCCCTCGTCGAAGGCGTTGTCTAGCGACAGCATGGGCACGCCGTGGCGCACCTCGGCGAACTGGGTTGAGGCGGCGGCGCCGACCTTGTTCGACGGCGAGTCAGAGCGGACCAAATCGGGGAAGGCGGTTTCGATCGCCAGGTTGCGCGCACGCAGGGCGTCGTATTCCGCGTCGGAAATCTCGGGCGTCGCCTCGTTGTACAGCGCGTCGTGACGGGCCATTTCGGCGGCCAGCCAGGCCAAGGCCTCGGCAGCCGTCTCGGCGGTAAGGTCGTCGACGGGGACTTCGAGAGGAATCGCGTTGGCCATGGTCGTCGTCATATCATCTGACGCGCCGCGCGTGCATCGCGCATAGCCGATGATGACAGAACCGTAGGCTGACGCGCTGTCCGCTCTTCGCTAGGTTCGCGCGTCCCTATCGGAGCCTGTATGACTCGTTCGACCCTCTGCCTCTTCGTCGCTGGCGCCGCCCTGATCGTCAGCGGTTGCGCCGCTGTTCCCGCAACAGTGTCGAGTGCGCCGAGCGCCGTTGCGCCGGTTTCCGGCCAACTGCTGGAGGACGTTCGCATCCTGTCCGCCGACGACATGCAGGGCCGCGACACGGGCTCAGAAGGCGGCGAGCGGGCGCGCGCGTACATCGTCTCGCGGCTGGAGGCCATGGGCGTTCAGCCGCCGCCGTTCGGGCGTTTGCAGCGGTTCGAGACGCCGGGCCGCACGAGAGAAGGCGTCAAGACCTTCAGCGGCGTCAACATCGTCGGCCTGATCCCCGGAACCCGTGTCGCAGACCGCTATATCGTGGTGACGGCCCATTACGACCATGTCGGCGTCAATGACGGTCAGATCTTCCACGGCGCGGACGACAACGCCTCGGGCGTGGCGACGATGCTGGAGCTGGCGGCGCGGCTTAAAGCCCAACCGCCGGAACACAGCGTGCTGATCGTTGCGCTGGATGGCGAGGAGCGGGGGCTGCTGGGCGCTCGCGAGTTCGTCAAGGCGCCGCCGGTGCCCCTGTCGTCACTGAGCCTTAACCTGAACTTCGATATGACGGCGCGGGCGGAAACGGATGGCCATCTGTGGGTCACCGGGACCTATCAGCATCCGACTCTGCGCCCCGTGCTGGAGTCCGTTGCGCAGAACGGAGAGGTGTCCTTCGCCTTCGGCAAGGATACCCCGCAAGATACGGGCGAGAACAACTGGGTCGACGCCTCCGATCATGGCGCCTTTCACGAGGCGGGCGTGCCCTTCCTGTACATGGGCGTCGATTATCATCCCGATTATCACCGACCGAGCGACACCTTCGACCGGATCACGCCGTCGGTCTTCACCAGTGCGACCGAAATCGCCATCGCCGGGTTCCGCGCCTTGGATCAGGCGCTTGATCGATGAGATCTTCATGGGTGATCGTCGCGGTCATGGCCGTGCTGAGCCTGGCCGCATGCGAGCGGCGCGACGCTGCGACACCGACGTCGACGCCGGAAGCGACGTTCCAGCATCGTCTGAGCGGCGATATCTCGGGCGACTATCGCCCGACAGGTGAAGGGGAGATGCAGCCCGTGGCATCGCTGTTCATCGGACAGGATGAGGCCTTCGCCGCCTGGGAAGGCGGGTCCCGCGCTTCGCCGCCGCTGATCCTGTCGCTGACCGGGCCGCAAGGCGAGGCAAGGGTCTTGCCGGACGCGTATGTCGTCACCGACGATCGGATCCAGATGCGCGGGTCTGCGCCTGGCATGGGCCCGGTCGAGTTGTCGGCGCGGATTGACCAGGGCGCTTTGGCGACGGCGCGGCGCAATCTCGGAGATCAGACGCCTGTCGTCACCGGGACGGTTTCGGTGACCGGCCGTCGCACGCCATTCACGCTGAGTTGGTGGGGCGGAGACTGATCTAAGCAATCTGTGCAGGCGACGCGCGAAGATTGCCAACCGCGCAATCCCAAGTCATGGTGACGCTTGGGGGCGCTGAATGTCGATATCGGAATTGGCCGGCTGCGATGTGACGTCGACACGCGGCGTCGGTGCCTCTCGGCGCCATCTCCGTCTAGACCCGACCCGCGCCATGGATATCGCATTTGCCCTGATAGGCTTGCTTCTGACCTGGCCGCTCTTCGTTTTTATCGCCCTGGGCGTAACGGCGCAGGACGGAGGGGCCGCGATCTTTCGCCAGCAACGGATCGGGCGCGAAGGCCGAATGTTCGACTGTCTCAAGTTTCGCTCGATGAGGGTGGGCGCGGAGCAAGCCTTGCCCTCAGCCTCTGATCCGGAATGGCAGGCGATGCGAAAGCTGACGCACGATCCGCGCGTCACGTCGCTGGGCCGGCTGTTGCGAAGGTCCAGCCTGGATGAATTGCCGCAGCTCATCAATGTGTTGAGGGGCGAGATGTCGCTGGTCGGCCCCCGACCGATCGTGATCGATGAGGCGGCGCGATACGGGCGTCGACTAGCCGACTACTGCGCGGTGCGCCCGGGCCTGACGGGGTTGTGGCAGGTCTCGGGGCGCAACGCCGTGCCCTATCCGCGCCGCGTGGCGATGGATGTCTGGTTCGTCAGAAACCGCACCATCGGCGTCTATCTGGCCATCCTGGCGCGCACGGTTCCGGCGGTGCTGAGCCGCCGGGGCGTGTCCTAGGGAAGGCGCTTCTCAACGCCCTCGTCCGTGCCGATGATGGCCAGGTCGGCGAGATCCAGAAACAGCCCGTGCTCCACCACGCCGGTGATCAGTTTCAGGTCGTCGGCCAGACGGACCGGATCGTGGATGGCCTTGCAGCCCGCGTCATAGATCAGATTGCCGCCGTCGGTACGAACCAGGCCGCGATCGGCTTGACGCACGCGCGCCGGCTGGTTGATGTCGTGGTCGATCAGCACATCGGCGATGCGGTTGGCCGTCGTCTTGTGGCCAAAGGCGACGACCTCGATCGGCAGGGGGAAGGTTCCCAGCACAGGCACCACCTTGGCCGCGTCGGCGATGACGATGCAGCGGGCCGAGGCCTCCCACACCAGCTTCTCGCGCAGCAGGGCCGCGCCGCCGCCCTTGATCAGCGCCAGGCCAGGCCCGATTTCGTCGGCGCCGTCCACGGTCAGGTCGATGCGCGGCGTGTCCTCCAGCGTCGACAACGTCAGCCCGAGTTCGCGCGCGAGATCTGCAGTCTTCTCCGATGTCGGCACGCAGCGCAGGTCGGGCAGATTGCGCGCCGACAGCGCCTTGACGAACCAGGCGGCGGTCGAGCCGGTGCCAAGGCCGACGATCATGCCCGCCTCGACGTGGGCGGCGGCGGCCTCGCCGGCGTTTTTCTTCTGGAGGTCGCTCATTTGGATTTTGCAGCCTTCCTGGCCTTGGCTTCGACACGGAAGGCCGCGGCCGCTTCGGGTTTGACGGTCTGGCGCCCGCGGCCGAAGGCCATGGCGTCGGCGGGCACATCCTCGGTAATGACAGAGCCCGAGGCGATCAGGGCGCCGTCGCCGATGACCACCGGGGCCACGAGGCTGGAGTTCGATCCGACGAAGGCGCCGGCGCCGACCTGGGTCTGCGCCTTGTTGAAGCCATCGTAGTTGCAGAAGATCGTCCCTGCGCCGACATTGGCGCCGGCGCCGACCGACCCGTCGCCCAGATAAGCCAGGTGATTGGCCTTCGCGCCTTCCGCCATCCTCACGTTCTTGACCTCGACGAAGTTGCCGACCTTGACCCCGGTCGCCAGGTCCGCGCCGGGACGCAGGCGCGCATAGGGACCGACCTCGGCGCCGGCCGCGACCCGCGCGCCCTCGATATGGCTGAAGCTGCGAATGCGCGCGCCGCCCTCGATGACCGCACCAGGGCCGAAGACCACGAAGGGTTCGACGACGGTCCCGCCGCCGATCTGGGTGTCCCAGGCGAAATGAACGGTGTCGGGCGCCGCCATCGTCACGCCGGCCGCCAGGAAGGTGTCGCGTTGCACGCTCTGAAACAGGGTCTCGGCCTGGGCCAGCTCGGCCTGTGAGTTGACGCCCATCACCGCGTCCTCTGCGGCGAAGACGGCGCGGGTCGGGTGGCCGCCCTTCCGCGCCAGAGCGACGACATCCGTCAGATAGTATTCGCCCTTGGCGTTCTCGTTCTTCACGTCGGCCAGCAGCGAGAAGAGCAAGGCCGCCGGCGCGGCCATGACGCCCGAGTTGCAGGCGGTGATGGCGAGAATCTCGGCCGACGCCTCCTTGGCCTCCGTGATGGCGGTCAGGGTGTCGCCTTCGACGATCAGACGGCCGTAGGCGCCCGGATCGCGAGCCTCGAACCCGATGACGGTGACGCCGTCGGCATTAAAGACGGGCTCGATGTCGGCGGCCTTTAGCAACGGCACGTCGCCATAGGTGACGACCACCTCGCCGTCGAAGTCGGCCAGCGCCTGTTCGGCGGCGCGCACGGCGTGGCCGGTGCCGAGCGGCGGGTCTTGGACCGCAATGGCGGCCTCGCCCAGCCGTTTGACGACATGGGCCCGGACCTCCGGCGAGTGATTGCCGACCACGACCACGATACGTTCGCAGCCCAGGCCTTCCGCCGCATCTATGGCGTGGTCCAGCATGGCGCGGTGGGCGACCGGGTGCAGCACCTTGGGCAGCGGCGATTTCATCCGCGTGCCCTGGCCGGCGGCGAGAATGATGGCGGCGCGGGCGCGCGTCTGGCTGGTCATGAATCGTCTCGCAGTCTAGTCGTCCTGCGATCTAGCCCATCATGCGGGCCAGCGGGAGATGTGGATGAGCGATCGCGACCTGGAAGGCTGGACCATCGCCTTCGACCTTGACGGCACGCTGGTCGATTCCGCCCCGGACCTGATCGGCACGCTGAACCGGATGCTGGTCGAGGAGGGGCTGCCGCCCGTGCCGATGGAGTCCGCCTCGACCCTGATCGGATCGGGCGCGCGGGCGCTGCTGGTGCACGGCTTCGAAGCCGCCGGCGCGCCGGTCGAGCGGGCCAAGTCCGACGAACTGTTCGAGCGGTTCCTGGTCGATTACGCCGCCCATATCGCCGACGGCTCGCAGCCCTTTGAGGGTGTGGTCGAGACGCTGGAGCGACTCAGCGAGCGGGGCGCAATCCTGGTCGTAGCCACCAATAAGCGTTCGGACCTGTCGGAGCTGTTGTTGGGCAAGCTGGACCTGACCCGTTATTTCGCCGCCATTGTCGGCCCGGATCGGGTCAGCGCGCGCAAGCCCTCAGGCGCCCATCTGAAGGAGGCCGTGGTGATCGCGGGCGGCGATCCCGAACGGGCGATCATGGTGGGTGACGCTTCGCCGGACGCGGACGCCGCCAAAGACGCCGGCATACCCTGCATTCTGACGACCTTCGGCTTTACGCCGACGCCCGTCGAAGACCTGGGCGGGGACGTGCTGATCGATGCCTTCGAGGACGTCGAAGAGGCGATCGACGGCATCCTCTCCGACTTCTACGTGAGGCGGGCGTTGAAATTCTGAAGCCAGCCGACAGGAAATCTGTCGGCTGAATGATCGCTGCTGCGGTTGCGGATCGGCATGGCGATGGACAGATTGGCGCACCCCTGTTGAAAGTGCCGTCATGCTCGCTCGCTTTTTCAAGATTCCGCTATGGCAGCGGACCGCCGCCGGCTTCATCCTCGGCATCATCGCCGGGCTGATCCTGCGAGAGCGGGCGGAGACCTGGCTTCAGCCGATCGGCGACGTCTATCTGAACCTGATCCGCATGGTTGTGGCGCCGCTGGTGCTCTTCACCATTGCCAGCTCGATCGCCAAGCTGGGCGAGGGGGCGGGGGCCGTGCGGCTGGGGGTGCGGACCATCGTCTGGTTCGCCATCACGTCGTTGCTGGCGGTGCTGGTCGGTTTCGCCTTCGGCCACATCATCAATCCGGGCGTCGGCCTGTCCAACTTGCCGCTGGGCGAGGTCAAGGAACGGGTGATCCCGACTCCGTTGGAAGTCTTGATCGGCGTCGTGCCGACCAATCCGTTCGCCGCCCTGGCCGAAGGCAAGGTGCTGCAGATCATCTTCTTCTCGGCCTTGGTCGGCATGGCCCTGGTGGCGCTGGGCGACCGGGCGCAGGGCGTTCGGCGTCTGGTGGATGAGGGCGCGGCCGTCATCTTCCGCATCACCCGCTGGGTCATCCAGCTGACGCCCATCGGCGTGTTCGGCCTGATCGGATCGGTCGTCGGCGGCTATGGCTGGGAGGCGCTGCTGCCGCTGCTGAAGTTCATTCTCGCCATCTATGCCGCCTGCCTGTTCCACATCCTGATCGTCTATTCGGGCCTGTTGAAGATCCACGGCCTGAAGGTCACCAGCTTCTTCCGCGGCGCCTTCGCGGCCCAGCAGACCGCGTTTGCGACCTCCTCCTCGCTGGGGACGTTGCCGATCACCCTTCGCCAGACGGTCGAACGGCTGGGCGTGCCCCAGGCCTACGCCGCCTTCGCCGTGCCTTTGGGCGCCAATGTGAAGATGGACGGGTGCGGGGCCATCTATCCGGCCATCGCCTCGATCTTCATCGCCCAGTATTTCAAGATTGATCTGACGCTGACCCAGTACGTCCTGATCGGCCTGACGGCGGTGCTCGGGTCGCTGGGAACGGCCGGCGTGCCGGGGACCAGCATCGTCATGCTGACCCTGACCCTGTCGACCGCCGGCCTGCCGCTGGAAGGGATTGGCTATATCGTCGCCATCGATCGCATCATCGACATGATGCGCACCGCGACCAATGTGACCGGCCAAATGCTGGTGCCGGTGCTGGTCGCCAAGGAAGAGGGCATCCTCAACCAGGACATCTACAACGGTCACGTCGCCTGGCTGCCAGGCGACCCGGAAGCAGATACGCCCGAAGGCGTTCGCGCCGCCGGAATCTGAAACAGGCGCTTGCGCGGGGCCGGCGACCGGGCTATGTCGCCGCCTCCGCAAGGCAAGGACGCGTAGCTCAGCGGGAGAGCACCTCGTTCACACCGAGGGGGTCACAGGTTCAATCCCTGTCGCGTCCACCATCTCCAATCCAATTTGATCCGGGCCTTGCGTCGCCCAGTCCTTGGGCCACTCGCCCGTGACGGAACGGTAGGCGAGGGCCAATGCGCCGATAAGGCCGGCGGACACCCCCGCGGTCGGCTCCGCGATGTAGGTCTTCATATCCAGATCCCGCAGGCTCGCGTCATAGCCGCCGAGCTGTCTCACCAGCGCCTGTCTGACCAGATCGTACATGTGCGGCTGCATCACGCCGCCGCCGATGATGATTCGCTCCGGCCGCAGCGTGTAGGTCAGGTTGGTGCACAGACCGGCGATATACTCCGCCGCCATCGGCCAGGCCGGATGGTCGTGAGAAAACGTCTCGGCCGCCGCGCCACAGCGCGCTTGCAGCGCCGGCCCGCTCACCAGGCCTTCCAGGCAGTCGCCATGGAAGGGGCAGACGCCCGAGAAGGTCTCGTCGCCCTTGGCGCGGGGCAGCCGGATATGACCGGCTTCGGGATGGTTCGCCCCGCCATGCGGCGCGCCGTCGATCATCACCCCAACCCCCACGCCCGTGCCGACTGTGACGTAGCAGAAGCTCTCCAGTCCTTGCCCGCTGCCGAACAGGCGTTCGCCCACGGCCGCGCCGTTCACATCGGTGTCCAGCGTCATTGGAAGATCGAGACGGCGGCGCAGATGGACCAACAGGTTGACGTCGCTCCACCCGGGCTTGGGCGTGCTGGTGATGGCGCCGAAGTCCGGCGCGTCGGGCTTCAACGACAGAGGGCCGAAACTGACGATCGCCAGTGCAGAAAGCTGGCCGTGCCTCGACTGAGCGTCGACGAAAAAGGCCGCGACCGCATCGAGCGTCTCGTCGGGCGAAGTCGTCGGTATGCGGGTCTGGTCGATGATTACGCCGTCGGCGGTGGCGACGCCGCAGATGAACTTGGTGCCGCCGGCTTCGACACCGCCAAGGAGGATGGGTTGGGTCGACATGGGCGCCTGCCTTTCGGGTGCGACGAAGGTTCGCGGGACTGAACATCGAATAGGGCCAAGCGTTCAGACCCTATGACCCTTCTAGCCCGCCTGTTCATCGCCTTCGACGCCGCCGCCAAGATTCTGACGCGCAAGGAGAGACTGCTGTGAGCCGCTTTTGCATGGTGCTGGATTTGGCGATTGCGTCCGGCCCCATGCATCGCCACCTTCACCGCAAGATCAAGATTTGAGACGAGGACGCCGATGGCTCGCAAACCCAACTACAGCTTTGAGCGTCAGGAACGCGAGCGCGCCGCAGCGCTGAAGGCGGCCGAGAAGGCGGCGGCGAAGGCCGAACGCAAGGCTGAAGCTGCGGCGGAAAAGTCGCCTTCTTCGGAAGACTGACATTTCGCGGCAAAATCCGCCTGTCTTTTCGTTGTTTGAATAGGCGCGAAGCCCTATTCTTGCGCGATGACACGCTGGACCCCCGAAAGCTGGAGAACCAAGACCGCCCTGCACATGCCGGCGGACTATCCGGATCCCGCCGCCCTTGCGCGAGTGGAAGACGAGCTGCGCGCCTTGCCGCCGCTGGTCTTCGCCGGCGAAGCGCGGCGCCTGACGTCGAAGCTGGCGCAGGTCGAGCGGGGTGACGCCTTCCTGCTTCAGGGCGGCGACTGCGCCGAGAGCTTCAAGGAGTTCTCAACCGACAATATCCGCGACACCTTCCGCCTGATCCTTCAGATGGCGGTCGTCCTGACGTTCGCTGGGCGCAAGCCGGTGGTGAAGGTAGGGCGGATCGCCGGCCAGTTCGCCAAGCCCCGCTCGTCGCCATTGGAAGAGATCGACGGCGTCGAACTGCCCAGCTATCGCGGCGACATCATCAACGGCATGGGCTTCACGCCGGAGGAGCGCGCGCCTGATCCGCAACGTCTGATCCGCGCCTATAACCAGTCGGCCTCGACCCTGAACCTGCTGCGCGCCTTCGCCGGCGGCGGCTATGCCGACCTGTACAACATCCATCGCTGGACCCTGGGCTTCGCCGGAGACAACGCCGCCGGCGCCCAGTACCGCGAGCTGGCCGACAAGATCACCGAGGCCCTGGCCTTCATGGAGGCGGTCGGCGTCACGCCCGAGACTCATCCGGACCTCAGCCGGGTCGAGGTCTTCACCAGTCACGAGGCCCTGCTGCTGAACGTCGAAAGCGCCCTGACGCGTCTGGATGGCGGTTCGGGCGAATGGTTCGACACCTCGGCCCACATGCTGTGGATCGGCGAGCGCACGCGTCAGCTGGACGGCGCCCACGTCGAGTTCATGAAGGGGATCAAGAACCCCATCGGCGTGAAGTGCGGGCCGACCATGACCGCCGACGACCTGCTGCCGCTGATCGACGCGCTGAACCCGGACAATGTCTCGGGTCGTCTGACGCTAATCGGACGCTTCGGTCACGATAAGGTGGGTGAGCGCCTGCCCAAGCTGATGCGCGAAGTGAAGGCCTCGGGCCGCAAGGTCATCTGGTCCATCGACCCGATGCACGGCAATACGCTGAAGGCCGGCAACGGCTACAAGACCCGGCCGTTCGATCGGATCCTTGGCGAAGTGCGGACCTTCATCGACGTGGCCGAGGCGGAAGGCGTCCACCCCGGCGGCGTCCATCTGGAAATGACCGGCCAGAACGTTACCGAATGCATCGGCGGCGCTCAGGCGGTGACCGAGGATGACTTGTCCAACCGCTATCACACCCACTGCGACCCGCGCCTGAACGCGGACCAGGCGCTGGAGCTGGCCTTCCTGGTCGCGGAGCGGCTGAAGGCCGGGCGGGTGGCGCAGTCGGCGGCGGCCTAACCGTCGTCAGCGCCCCAAATGCGGGCCGATCCGGTCATGGTGACGCCACCGAGGCAGCGCCAGATCGATCCGAGACCGAGGGAGTGATCGATGCAAGTAGCGGCTCCAACTGAGGAAAAGCCCGGCCGGGTCGCCTATCAGGGCGCGCCCGGATCGTTCAGCCATGAGGCCTGTCTGGCCCTGCGTCCTTGGGACGAGGCTGTGGCGTTCGAAACCTTCGCCCAGGCCCTGGATGCGCTGCGCGCCGGCGACTGCGGTTGCGCCCTGATCCCTGTCGAGAACTCGACCATCGGCGTGGTCGAGCCGGCGGCGACGCTGGTCGGTGCGCTTGGCGTGGAGCCGGTCGCTCAGGTCTGGCGGCCGATCCGTCATGCGCTGATGGCGATCGACGGCGCGCGTCTGTCCAGTATCCGAACGGTCGAGAGCCACCCGATCGCCCTGGCCCAGTGCAAGGACACGCTGGCTGGTTTGAATGTCGAAGTGGTCGAGCATTTCGATACCGCAGGCGCGGCGCGCGATGTCGCCGAAGCGGGGGATCCGACACGGGCGGCCATCGCCCCGGTCGGCGCAGCCGAGGTGTACGGCCTGTCGATCCTGCACAACGACTTGCAGGACTCCGGTGATAATCAGACGCGTTTTGTCCTGTTGAGCTTGCCTGAGGGTTGACGGCGCACGGTCTTTGCGTCCTTAAGACACCCACGGGTCGCAACACGATCCGCATAGACCGGAACCGGACCATGTCCCGCCTGCGCGCTCTTTCTGTTTCTTTCGACCGTTCGCGCGCGGTTTCCGGCCTCTATTTCGGCTACGGCTTTTACGGCTTTCGATACGCCGGCTGAGGCGTCGGGCGCACTCCGTCCCTGACTGCTTCACCGGCGACCGCTCTGGATCAGAGCGGCTGTTCGCTCCTGCACATATCGAATCTCAGAATGCCGAAAGCTCTTTTCCATGCCCCATTCCAATCTTCAGCAAGTCTGGCCTGACATGGCCGACCTGACCCCCGAACAGCAGGCGCTGGCCGCCCTTCGCGCCGAAATCGACGGCATCGACGACCAGATCCTGGCCCTGTTCGAGCAGCGTTTGGCCATCGCCGCCACCGTCGGCCGGGCCAAGGACGCGCCCACCGGCCCGCACACCAAGCTGCGTCCCGATCGCGAGCAGACGGTCCTCTCGCGCATGCTCAAGCAGGCCAAGCCCGAGAACGCCGAGGCGGTCGAACACCTGTGGCGCGAGATCGTAGGTTGGGGGCTGGCGCGCCAGGGCCGGCTTCAGGTCCAGGTCTGGGCCCCGATCGAACCGACCCGCGCCTATGACGGCGCGCGCCTGCGTTTCGGGGCCGCCGCCGACATCAAGATGGTGCGCGATCCGCAAAAGGCCCTGGCCTTCGCCGCCGAAGGCCACGGGATCGGCGTGCTGGCGATCAACACAGAAGACGCCTGGTGGATGGGCCTGCGTCGCGAGTGGTCGATGCTGAGCGTGTTCGACGGCTACGGCGGCGAGACGCCAACGTCTCTGGCCGTGGGCAAGATCGATCCGCCGGCTCTGCCCAAGGGCCGACGCGTGGTGGTCACCGCCGGTGGGGACGCCGGCGACGGCGGCGGCGCAAGGCGCTGGGGGCTGAACACGCATCACGGCTGGACCATCGCCCTGACCGACGCCGATCTGGCGCCGGGCGACGCAGAGGGCTGCGTCGGCGCGATCGGCTGATCTTAAGGGCCGCATCCGGCGAATGGATGCGGCCCTTGTCGTTTCAGACCGCTATATTGTCGATCAGTCGCGTCTTGCCTAGCCAGGCGGCGGCCAGGATGCGGGCGGGGGCGTCGACGATGTCGTTGCGAAACGGCGTCAGGTCCTCCGCGTGACGGATGGCGACGTAATCGACCCGATCAAACCCGGCTTTCAGAAGTGCGGCATAGGCTTCACGCTCGACGCCGGGCAGGGGGCGGCCGCTCGAGGCATGGACGCCGGCCTCCGCCAGAATGCCGTTCAACCGGCGGGCGGTCTCAAGCTCAGCCTCCGACAGATAGGCGTTGCGTGACGACAGGGCCAGGCCCCAGCCGTCCCGCTCCGTCGGCGCGCCGACGATCTCGACCGGCAGGTCCAGATCGCGCACGAACCGCCGTACGACCATCAGCTGCTGGTAGTCCTTCTCGCCAAAGACCGCGACATCAGGCTGCACCTGGTTGAACAGCTTGGTGACGACCAGGGCGACCCCGCCGAACATCTGAGGCCGAAAATCACCCTCGAGACCCAGCGCCGGCCCGGCGACGGCGACACTGGTCGCAAAGCCTTCCGGATACATCGCGTCGGCTGAGGGCGCGAACATCAGGTGGCAGCCGGCGCCGGACAGCAGACGGGCGTCTTCCTCCTGCTGGCGGGGATATTTGCCCAGATCCTCATGCGCCGCGAACTGGGTCGGATTGACGAAGTTGGAGGCGACGACGCGGTCGGCGCGGCGCGCGGCCTCGCGCACCAGGGTCAGGTGGCCTTCATGCAGGGCGCCCATGGTCGGAACCATGCCGACGCTCAGGCCTTGACGTTTCCAGTCCCGGACGACCGCGCGGAGCTCGGCGACGGTGCGGACGACGGCCAAAGGGGTAAACGGGGGTGCGGCGTCTATCATGATGAAGCGATTAACCTTTCCGCTTAAGCCTGTTGATGCACCAGACCGCAAAGTCTGGGCTTTAGGGTCGTGCTTATGACGCCCGCAGAAGCGACCCGTCCAGCTTTGATCGCCCTGGCCTTCGCCAGCAGCCTCGCCGTCGCCGGCTGCGGCGCGGTGGACAGCGATCCCCATCGATTCAGCGCGATGGCCGAGAACGTCGCGGCGATCGACGTTCCGCTATCGGCCCGCGATCGCGAAACCCGGCATGCCGTGGCTGAAAAGGCCGGACTGCGGCCGGTGCGCTTCACGCCGGTCAAGGTGGCCGTCATGGATCCCCACGCCATGTGGGACGCGCGAGACGTTCAGGCAGGCCTTCGCCCCGTCGGTGAAGATGAAGGCCTGCGGGACGCGGTTGTCCGGGCTGCCTCGCCCGCGGTTGTCAAAGCCGTGGCGGATGAGGCGATCTCGAGGGTGCAGGCCCCCGTCTTGCGTCCCGCCAGTCTCACGGCGGCGCCGGAAACCGGGCGAACGATCCAACTGGGTGCCTATTCCAGTGCGGCCGGCGCGCGCCAGGCCTGGGATCGGATGAAGGCCACGTCAGACCTGTCGGGATTGTCGCCGATCTATCAGGAGGTCGAGGTGGGCGGCCGTCGGCTGACGCGGCTGAAGGTCGGGCCGGTATCCACGGAAACCGCCGCTGCGGTCTGCCGCTCCGCCGCTGTCGGCGACGCCTGGTGCGCGCGTAACAGCTGACCGACCCCGGTTCGCCGTCCACAGGTCTGCGTTAAGGTTCCGTTGACGTTTGGCGCTTTGAGGCCGAGTCTCTGTGGACCTAGGACCGCGCAGTCTGAGTCGCGCGGTCGGCACAGAGGATTCCCTCGAATGACGCAGCCGCATGTGATCGTCCTCGGCAACGAAAAGGGCGGGGCGGGCAAGTCCACCCTGGCCATCCACATCGTCACCGGCCTGCTGCACGCCGGGCGCTCGGTGGCGATCATCGATCTGGACCTGCGCCAGCGTTCGATGCAGCGCTTCTTCCAGAACCGCGCCGCCTGGCTGGCCGCGAACGGTCATGAGCTTCCCCAGCCCTTCGTGCCCGACATGGGCGACGGCAAGGCCCTGGCCAAGGCGGATGCGGCCGACCAGATCGCCACCTTCGAGCGCGCCTTCGACGAGGCGGCGGCGCAGGGCGTCGATTGCATCCTGATCGACACCCCCGGCGGAGACACGGCCGTTTCGAACGCCGCCCATGCCCGCGCCGATCAGATCGTGACGCCGATGAACGACAGCTTTGTCGATTTCGACCTGCTGGGCGACGTCGATCCGGTCACCCTGGAGCTACTGAAGCCCTCCATCTATTCCGAGAGCGTCTGGGAGGCGCGCAAGCAGCGCGCCATCGCCCAGGGCCGCCACGCCACGATCGACTGGCTGGTGGTCACCAATCGCCTCGCCGTCGCGGAGGCGCGCAACCGCAAACGTCTGGAAGAACGAATGACCAAGCTGGCCAAACGCGTCGGCTTCCGCGTCGGTCCGGGCCTGCGCGACCGGGTCATCTATCGCGAGCTGTTCCCGTTCGGCCTGACGGTGGCCGACCTGTCGAACGACATCCGGCCGGTCGCGGTGTCCCTGGCCCACGTCGCTGCGCGTCAGGAGATGCGCAATCTGATGATGGCCATGGGTCTGGAGCAGGTTCTCAGCCCTTTGGACGTGGCGGCCTGATCGCCTGATGGGTTTGATCTGGCTGGCCTTGGCGGCGATCGCCGTCTGGGCGCTGGTGCGGCTGGGCCAACAGACCGAGCGACGCGGACGCGCTCACTGGCGCGTGACGGCGACCCTGCTGGGCGCAGTTCTGCTGGCCGGCGGCGCGCTTACGGCGTTTCGTGGGTCGTGGCTGACGGCGGCGGCGCTGGCAGGGGCAGGACTCTATCTGGCCTGGTCCTCCCGCACGCGGCCGGTCATCCGATCCGAACCCATCAGCGAGGCTGACGCCCGCGCCGTGCTGGGCGTCGGGCCAGCCGCGACGGAGACGGAAATCCGCGCGGCCTGGAAACGCGCCATGGCCCGCGCACATCCCGATCAGGGCGGCACGGCGGGGCTGGCGATGCGCGTCAACGCCGCGCGTGATCGGCTGCTGGGAAAATCCGGGCGAAGCTAGGCGCGCTCTCGAAGCCACGTCCCTGCGGTCGTGGAAACTGTCGGACGCAAAAGCACGCATCGCCTCCGCTTGCCCTCGGGTAAGTCTGGGCTTACGGGTCCGCGCTCTTGATCAATGATTCAGGGAGCGGTCGATGACCCTCGCACTTCTGTTTCCGGGACAGGGCAGCCAGGCCGTCGGCATGGGCGCGCCGTTGGCGGACGCTTTCCAATCCGCTCGCGACGTCTTCGCCGAGGTGGACGAGGCGCTGGGCCAGAAGCTGTCGGTGCTGATGCGCGAAGGCCCCGAGGATCAACTGACCCTGACCGAGAACGCCCAGCCCGCCCTGATGGCGGTGTCCGTGGCGGCGATCCGGGCGTTGAAGGCCGAGTTCGGGTTTGACGTGGCGAGCGCGGCCTATGTGGCCGGTCACTCGCTGGGCGAATATTCGGCGCTGGCGGCGGCGGGTGCGATCTCGTTGTCGGATACGGCGCGGCTGCTGAAACTGCGTGGTCAGGCCATGCAGCGCGCGGTTCCGGTGGGGCAGGGGGCGATGGCCTCGCTGATCGGACCCAAGACGGATCTGGCGCTGGCGGAAGCAGCGGCGGCGGCCGGTTCGGAAATCGGCGTCTGCGTGGTCGCCAATGACAACAACAACGGCAATATCGTCATCTCAGGCGAGAAGGCCGCCGTGGATCGGGCGATCGAGAAGGCCAAGGAACTAGGCGCGCGGGCCATTCCTCTGAACGTCTCGGCGCCCTTCCACTGCCCGCTGATGCAGCCGGCGGCCGACGAGATGGCCGCCGCCCTGGCCGAGGCGAAGATCGTCGCCCCGGTGGTGCCCGTCGTCGTCAACGTTCTGGCGCGGCCCGAGAGCGTCCCGGAAGTCATCCGCCGCCTGCTGGTCGAGCAAGTCACCGGCCGGGTGCGCTGGCGTGAGAGCATGGAGTGGATGGCCACGGAAGGCGGCGTGACGCGCTTTGTCGAGATCGGCTCGGGCAAGGTGCTGACCGGCATGGCCAAGCGGATCGCACCGGACGCCGAGGCCCTGCCTCTGAACACGCCGGAAGAGCTGGAAGCCTTCGCCAAGGCGTTGTGAGCCACGCAGGTCGCCATCCTCGGGCTTGACCCGAGGATCGGACGGTCCGCACTTCGGCGTCTGAGCGCCATTATCGACATTGGCGCCGCACGGCGCCTGATCCTCGGGTCAAGCCCGAGGATGACGGAAGGAATAGAGGGAACAGATGTTCAATCTTGCAGGTAAGACCGCGCTGGTGACCGGCGCGACGGGCGGGATCGGCGGGGCGGTGGCGCGGGCGCTGCACGCCCAGGGCGCGACCGTGGTGTTGTCGGGCACGCGCGAGGCCGTGCTGGCGGATCTGGTCAAGGATCTGGGTGAGCGGGCGCATTTCGCCACGGCGAACCTGTCGGATTCTGAGTCGGTCGATAATCTGGTAAACGCAGCCGAGGCGGCGGCGGGCTCAGCCCTGGACATCCTGGTGGCCAATGCGGGCATCACCAAGGACGGCCTGCTGATGCGGATGAAGGACGAGGATTTCCAGTCGGTCCTGACCGTCAACTTGGAAAGCTATTTCCGCCTGACCCGCGCGGCGGTGAAGGGGATGATGAAGCGCCGTTCGGGGCGAATCATCGGCGTCACCTCTGTCGTTGGCGTGACCGGCAATCCGGGCCAGACCAACTATTCGGCGTCCAAGGCCGGGATGATCGGCTTTTCCAAGTCGCTGGCGCAGGAGGTCGGCTCGCGCGGCATCACGGTCAACTGCATCGCGCCGGGCTTCATCGCCTCGCCGATGACCGACGTGCTGAACGATCAGCAGCGCGAGACCATTCTGG
>NZ_DAMBJX010000041.1:0-25037 GCF_032067225.1 Brevundimonas vesicularis
GTCCAGCCATTCGATGCGGTGCTTGCCCTCGGGCAGACTGAACCCCGCATCGACAAACCGTTTGGTGGTCAGGTCGAACTCGCGCACGACCACCGCATCCTTTCCGCCGTCGGACAGATTGATCAGGCAGCGGGTGTCGTCCGGCGCCAGGCAGTCGACGCCTTTGAACACCCAGTCTTTGCCCTCCGCCTTGGACAGGGCGTCGATGTCCAGCAGCGTCTCCCATTGCGGCGTTGCGGTCCGGTAGCTGGCCAGCGTCGTGCGACGCCAGACGCCCTTGGGATTGGTCGCGTCCTGCCAAAAGTTGCCGATGCCGTCGCCCAGGAAGGACGGGCTGGGGATGCGGTCGGTCGCCGTCAGGATCGCCTGGGCCTCGGCGCGGAAGGTTTCGTAGCGCGGATCGCCGGTCAGGGCCGCCAGGGACTTGCGGTTCTCTTCGGCGACGAAGGCCATGGCCTCGGCCCCGTCCACCTGCTCCAGCGCCAAATGATCGTCCGCCGCCGCGACGCCCGCCGGGGTCAGGTCGCGGGGGAAGTGAGGCGGAGGGCTGTCGTTGGTCGAGACCACGACTTCGTCAACACCTCTGGCGACCGGCGTACTCGCGCAGGCGGCCACCAGAAGGGCCGGGATGGCGGCGGACAGGATCAGGTGACGCATGGCTTGAACTCCGCAAATCTGATCCTCCCCCGCGTCGCGGGGGAGGGGGACCGCCATCAGGCGGTGGAGGGGGACCGCCGTCAGGCGGTGGAGGGGGCGGAACCAGACACGGTGCGCGGGGTCGCCCCCTCCACCACTTCGTGGTCCCCCTCCCCCGTTCACAAATGCTTACGGGGGAGGATTGAGTGCTATTCCTGTGCCGGCGTGTCCATCAGACGGCGCGACAGATAGGTGTATTCCAGCGCTAGGCGACGCGCGGTTTCGCGCAGGTTGGCCCCGGCCGCGTGGCCGCCGTCGACGTTCTCGTAGAACAGAACCGGATAGCCCAGCTCCTCAAGCCGCGCTGCCGCCTTGCGGGCATGGCCCGGATGGACGCGGTCGTCCTTGGTCGAGGTATGGATGAAGACTTCCGGGTAGGGCTGGTCCGCGCGCAGGTTCTGATACGGCGAATATTGCTGAATCCAGGCGCGCTGCTCGGGGATGTCGGGGTTGCCGTATTCGCCGATCCACGAGGCGCCGGCGAGAAGCTTGTGGAAGCGCAGCATGTCGAACAGCGGCACCTGAATGACGGCGGCGTTGATCAGGTCCGGCCGCTGGGTCAGCATCGCCCCCATGAACAGCCCGCCTTGCGAGCCGCCCATGATGCCCAGCTTGGGCTGGCTGGTGATGTCGCGGGCGATCAGGTCCAGGGCCACGGCCTGGAAATCCTCATGCGCGCGCTGGCGGTTCTGTTGCAGGGCTGCCTCGTGCCAGCGGGGTCCGAACTCGCCGCCGCCGCGCGTATTAGCGATGACATAGACGCCGCCCCGCTCCAGCCACAGCTTGCCAACCGTCGCCGAATAGCCGGGCAGCAGCGAGCTTTCAAACCCGCCGTAGCCGTACAGTAGCGTGGGGTTGGAGCCGTCCAGCGGCATGTCCGCCTTGTGCACCACGAAATAGGGGATCATGGTCCCGTCGGCCGAACGGGCCTCGTGCTGTTCGACCGTCATGCTGGCGGCGTCGAACTTGGCCGGCATCGACTTGACCTGATCGACCGCGCCGGTCGCCGCATCGGCCAGCCACAGGCTGGATGGGTTCAGATAGCCGGTGACGCTGACGAAGACCTTGTCGTCCTTCTCGGAAGCCGAACCGACGCCGACCGAGACGTTCTGGGGCAGGTCCAGCGTCGTGTGCGCCCATTCGCCTTGACCGGGAGTGTAGACCCGCACCGAGCCGCGCACATTGTCGTACAAGGCCACGACCAGCCGGTTGCGCGTGACGTTGACGCCTTCGATGGCCTGGCGCTCGGTCGGACGCAGCACCAGCTGGGCCGGGGTCGCTTGGTCGGCCAGCCAGGCCTCCAGCGGCCAGGCGATCAGGTCGCCGGTCTTGAAATCCTGACCCGACGGCGCGGTCCAGTCCTGTTTCAGCGACACCAGAAGCTGGCCCTGAACCAGGCCAGTGATGTCGGACTTGGCCGGCAGTTGAAGCTGGGTCAGGGCGCCGTCGTCGCCCAGGCGCCAGGTCTCGGACGAATAGAAGTCCACCGAACGGTTGATCAGCGTCGCCTTCACCACCCCGTCGGCGTCGCGCAGCGTATAGCCGGACACCGAAACGTCGGTCGGTTGGCCGGTGAACAGGGTCTCGGCCTGGTCGGGCGTCTGGCCGCGCTTCATCCGCTTGACCACCATCGGATAGCCCGAGTTCGTCAGGGTGCCGGGACCGAAGTCGCGCGAGATCAGCAGGGTGTTCTTGTCGATCCAGGATGCACCGCCCTTGGACTCCGGCAGCATGATGCCGCCGTCGACGAACTTGCGCTCGACCGTGTCGAACTCGCGCAGGGTCACCGCGTCCTTGCCGCCGTTCGACAGGCTGATCAGGCAGTAGCGCTCTTCGGGCTGAAGGCAGGTCGAGCCCTTGTAGACCCAGTTCTGGCCCTCGGCCGCCGCCAGGGCGTCGATGTCGAGGATGGTCTGCCACTCGGGCGTGGCGCTGCGATAGCTGTCCAGCGTCGTCCGACGCCACAGCCCGCGCACATGCTGGGCGTCCTGCCAGAAGTTGTCGATATGGCCGTCGTGGGTGAAGCCGGGCGACGGGATGCGGTCCTGGGCCTGAACGATCTCCAGCGCCTGCTGATGCAGGGTTTCGTAGCGGGGATCGCCCTGCAGGACGGCGAAGGTGCGTTCGTTGTGGGCCTTAACCCACTCCATCGCCCGCTCGCCCTCGACCTCTTCGAGCCACAGATAGGGGTCGGTCGTATCGCTGGTCGCGAAGCCGCCGGATGCGAGGGCGGGTGAGGAGGCGGAAGTCTGGGCCATGGATACCGAGGTCAGGCTGGTGGAGGCGAGAAGCGTCGCAAGTGCGACGGCGGAAGCACGGATCATGGACAGGTCCCCGAAAACGAAGCCGGCACCTTAACGACGCCTTCCCGTGCGGCAAGCCGTGCGACCTTACCGTTTTGTCACACCGGTGGGACGCGCCGCCTTAACCCTCGTCGGGAATGCAGAGCAGCTTGCCGCACGCCTTGCAGTGGACGGCGTCGGGGTCGTGGTTCTGCAGGCCGCAGCGGTCGCAGGGGAAATGCACCTTGTGAGGTCGGATCAGGGCCTGCGCCAGGCGCAGGAACAGGGTGATGCCGACCAGCATGACAGCGATGGACAACAACCGCCCCCACGGCCCGGGCAGGGTGACGTCGCCAAATCCGGTCGTCGTTAGAGTGGCCACCGTGAAATACAGCGCATCCACATAGCCGGAGATGCCGTCGTGCCCCCTGAAGGTCGCATAGACGAAGCCGGTCGCCACGAAGACGAAGGTGATCAGATTGGCCAGGGCCCGCGCGATCCCTTCGACCCGTGTATCGTCAAACCGCGCCCCCACGGTGCGCCAGAAGAAGTCCGAGTTCAGCAGGGTCCACAGCCGCAGCATCCGCAGGAAGCCGAGGTTGAACAGCCAGGCCGGAAACAGCAGGGTCGCCAGCACGAACAGGTCGACCCAGACGATCGGCCGCTTCAGCCAATCCTTGATATTGGCATAGGCATAGGCCCGCGCGGCCAGATCCAGAGCCAGAATGGCGGCGATGAAATAGTCCAGCGCATAGAAGGCCCAGCCCATGTTCTTCAGGATGGGCGCGGCAAGGAAAAAGCCGATGATCGCCAGGTCGATCACGATGACGGTCAAGCGGAACTTCACCGCCGCCGGCTGACTGCCATGATACAGATATCGCAGTCGGGCGCGCAGTCGCAGGCCGTTGTCCTTGGGGTCGGTTTCGGTCTGGGACACGCTGGTTTCCGCGACGCTGGGTTGGGCCTATATGGCCTGCATGACCCGTCCTTTCGTCAAGATGAACGGCGCCGGCAATGACTTCGTCGTCGTCAATGCGCTGGAACAGCCGTTCGCTCCCGGCGAGGACCAGATTCGTGCGCTGGGCGACCGGCAGACGGGCGAAGGCTTCGACCAGCTGATCGCCATCGAACCGTCAGACACGGCCGACGCCTTCATGCGGGTGTGGAACGCCGATGGATCGATGGTCGAGACCTGCGGCAACGCCCTGCGCTGCGTCGGCTGGCTGTTGATGCAGGCGAACGGATCGGATCGCGTCGTCATTGATACGGCGGGCGGGCCGACAACGGCGACGCGCGCCGGCGACCATCGTGTGACCGTGGACATGGGCAAGCCTCGCCTGGACTGGACCCAGGTGCCGCTGGCCGAAGAGATGGACACGCGCGGGATCGAGCTTCAGGTCGGGCCGATCGACGCGCCGATCCTGCATACGCCCGGCGCCGTCTCCATGGGCAATCCGCACGTGGTCTTCTTCACCGACCGCCAAGACGACGGCTTCGTCACCGGATCCGGCTCGCTGGTCGAGCATCACCCGCTGTTCCCGCAAGGGGTCAATGTCGGCTTCGCAAACGTGCTGGACCGGGACCACATCCGCCTGCGGGTGTGGGAGCGGGGCGCCGGCCTGACCAAGGCCTGCGGCACCGGCGCCTGCGCCGCCCTGGTCGCCACCGCGCGGCGCGGCCTGACCGAACGCAAGGCGACGGTCGTCGTCGATGGCGGCGAGCTTGTCATCGATTGGGATACCCAGACCGATCACGTCCTGATGACCGGACCGGTCGAGATCGAACGGACGGGCGTGCTGTCGATCTGACGGCGTTGACGCTGACGCGCAGGTCAAGCTCGGGACCGATTGCGCAGGCTTCCTCCGCGTCAAGGGTTGGCGCGGCCCGTCCCAGCCTCTAGGACACGAACGGTTACAGCCACGCCGACGCCCTGGACGACCGATGCCCGATCAGACCGAAAAGCAAACCTTCTCCGACGACGAAGCGCTGGACTTCCACCGCATCCCGACGCCGGGCAAGATTTCCATGGCGCCGACCAAGCCGATGGCGACCCAGCGCGATCTGTCGCTGGCCTATTCCCCGGGCGTGGCCGTGCCGGTGCTGGCGATCGCCGCCGATGCGGACAAGGCCTACGACTACACCTCCAAGGGCAATCTGGTCGCCGTCATCTCGAACGGCACCGCGATCCTGGGCCTGGGCAACCTGGGTCACATGGCCTCCAAGCCGGTCATGGAAGGCAAGTCGGTCCTGTTCAAACGGTTCGCCGACGTCGACAGCTTCGACGTCGAGGTGAAGACCACCGATCCGGACGAGTTCATCACCGTCGTCAAGAACATCGGCGACACCTGGGGCGGCATCAATCTGGAGGACATCAAGTCCCCCGAATGCTTCGTCATCGAAAGCGAGCTTCAGGATCTGCTGGACATCCCCGTCTTCCATGACGACCAGCACGGCACCGCCATCATCTCGACCGCTGGCCTGATCAACGCCGTGCATATCGCGGGTAAGAAGCTGGACGAGATCAAGGTCGTGCTGGCCGGCGCCGGGGCGGCGGGCCTGTCCTCCATCGCCCTGATGAAGGCCGCGGGCGTCAAGGCCGAGAACACCGTGATCTGCGACCGCGACGGCGTCGTCTACAAGGGTCGCGACCACGGCATGGATCAGTGGAAGGCCGCCCACGCCACCGATACGCCCCTGCGCACCCTGGCCGAGGCCATGGTCGGCGCCGACGTGGTGCTGGGCCTATCGGCCAAGGGCGCGATCACCAAGGAGATGGTCGCGTCGATGGCGCCCAATCCGATCATCTTCGCCATGGCCAACCCCGACCCCGAGATCACGCCAGAAGACGTCAAGTCGGTGCGTTCGGACGCCATCATCGCCACGGGCCGCTCGGACTATGTGAACCAGGTCAACAACGTCCTGGCCTTCCCCTATTTGTTCCGAGGCGCGCTGGACGTGCGCGCGCGCCGCGTGAACCACGAGATGAAGATCGCCTGCGCCCAGGCCCTCGCCGCCCTGGCGCGCGAAGACGTGCCGGACGAGGTCGCCGCCGCCTATCGCGGACGCAAGCTGAAGTTCGGCCCGGACTACATCATCCCGACGCCCTTCGATCCGCGCCTGATCTGGTACATCCCGCCCTTCATCGCCCAGGCGGCGATGGACACCGGCGTGGCCCGCGTCCAGATCGAGGACATGGACGCCTATCGTCACGCGCTGCGTTCGCGCGTCGATCCGTCCGCCGCCCTGATGCAGAAGATCAGCTCGGCCGTGCGCGGCGGGCCGAACAAGCGCGTCGTCTTCGCCGAGGGCGAAGAACCCGCCGTCATCCGCGCGGCCTGGGGCTTCAAACAGGCCGACCTGGGCACGCCGATCCTGGTCGGCCGCGAGGATCTGATCCGTCAGAACGCCGCAGAGGCCGGTCTGAACTTCGACGAGCTGGGCATCGAGATCACCAACGCCCGCGTCTCCGACCACAATGTCGAGGACACCGACTGGCTGTACGAAAAGCTGCAGCGCCGGGGCTATCTGCGCCGCGACGTGCAGCGGATGATTAATCAGGACCGCAACTATTTCGCCGCCACCCTGGTCGCCAAGGGCCGGGCCGACGCCATGGTCGCGGGCGTGACACGCAACTTCAACATGGCGCTGAAGGAGGTCCAGCGCGTGCTGGACGTGGACGACACCCTGATCGGCCTGTCGATCCTGCTGGCCAAGGGCCGCACCCTGTTCGTCGCCGACACCACGATTCATGAACTGCCCAACGCCGAGGAGTTGGCCGACATCGCCGTCAAGGCGGCCGATACGGTGAGGAAGCTGGGTCGCAATCCTCGCGTGGCCTTCCTGTCCTATTCCACCTTCGGCAACCCGCCCGGCGACCGCGCCGAGAAGGTGCGCGAGGCGATCCGCATCCTGGACAAGAAGGGCGTCGATTTCGAATACGAGGGCGAAATGCCGCCGGAAGTCGCGCTGGATCCCAAGGGGCATTCGGCCTACGCCTTCAACCGCCTGACCAAGCCGGCCAACGTCCTGGTCATGCCCGCCATCCATTCGGCGGCCATCTCGACCAAGCTGGTTCAGGCCCTGGGCGGCGCGACCGTGATCGGTCCGCTGCTGGTCGGTCTGGAGAAGCCGGTGCAGATCGTCAGCTTGGGCGCCTCGGTCAGCGAGATCATCACCGCCGCCACCTTCGCCGCCTATGACGCCGGTCCCGCCTTCCAGGGCTCGGGCCTGACCTCGGCGCCGCGTCCCCCCGCGGCCGTGGTCGAGCGTTGAGCGAACCCTCGCCCTTTCCACCCGCCGCCCCGCCGCCCCGGCGGGTAGAGCCGGGTCTCTATCTGGTCGCCACCCCGATCGGCAACCTGCGCGACATGACGCTGAGGGCGCTGGACGTACTGGCCGCCGCCGATCTGGTGCTGGCCGAGGACACCCGCGTCACCGCCAAACTGCTGAGCGCCTATGGGCTGAAGGCCAGGCTGGAACGCTGCGACGATCATGCGTCCGGCCGCGCCGCCGAACAGGCGATCGAACGGTTGCGTGAGGGACAGGTGGTGGCCTTGGTGTCGGACGCCGGCACGCCCCTGGTCAGCGACCCCGGCTTCGTCGTCGCCCGGGCCGTGATCGCCGAAGGCCTGCCCGTCCATCCGATCCCCGGCGCCTCGAGTCTGCTGGCCGCTCTGTGCATCGCCGGCCTGCCCGCCGACCGGGTGCTGTTCGCCGGCTTCCTGCCGCCCAAGACGGCCGGACGCACCGCCGCTCTGGAAGCCCTGAAAAGCCAGCGCCAGACGCTGGTCTTCTTCGAGAGCGGGCCGCGCCTGAAGGACAGTTTGACCGACATGGCCGCCGTGCTGGGCCCGCGCCCCGCCGCCGTCGCCCGCGAGCTGACCAAACTCTATGAAGAGTGCGTGCGCGGGACGCTGGACGACTTGGCCGTAGATCCGCGTCTGGACAGCCCCAAGGGCGAAATCGTCGTGGTCGTCGGTCCCGGCGAACAGGTTCAGGCGACCGAGGCCGACGCCGACGCCGCCCTGATCGACGCCCTTCAGACCCTGTCCACCGGCGACGCCGCCTCGGAGGTCGCCAAGGCCCTGGGGCTGAACCGAAAGACCCTGTATCGACGGGCGCTGGAGCTGAAGGGCAAGTGAAACGCCTGTCTCGTCCCGCGCCGGTCCGTCGCCCCAAGGCGGCGTGGCGTCAGGCGAAGGGCGGGGCGGCGTTCAAGTCCGGTCACGCCGCCGAATGGATCGCGGCCTTCTGGCTCATCCTGCGCGGCTATCGCGTGCTGGGGTTTCGTCTGAAGAGCCGGGCCGGCGAGATCGATCTGCTGGTCTGTCGTGGTCGGGTGCTGGCGGTGGTCGAGGTCAAGCGCCGCGCGACGATGCAGGCGGCCCTGCTGGCGCTGAAGCCGGTCCAATACGATCGACTGGTCGCAGCGGGCGAGGCGATCCGACGTAATCGGCCGGGCCTGCAACGTCTGGAATTGAGAATTGATATGGTGGCGCTGGCTCCCTGGCGCGTTCCACGTCATCTTCGCGGCGTCGAGAGGCGCTGACGAGGGGATCGCATGACGCGCGAGGAGGCCGAGGCCGTCCTGACCGCCGCCGGTCAGGCCGAAGACGACGCCTTCCCCCTGCTGGAGGCGGCGATCGCCTGCGCCATCCATGACCATCCGTTGCGTGATCCCGAGCCTGTTCGCGCTCTGGCCCGTAACGCCTGCGAGCGGCTGAAGGAGCGGATTGGCGGCGAAGGGCCCGACGAGGCGCTGGCCGAAACCCTGTGCGCCGACCTGCGGCTGAACGGCGACCTGATCCATTACGACCATCCCGACAACACCGACATCATCGCAGTCGCCGAGCGTCGGCGCGGCCTGTCCGCCGTGCTGGCGGTCTTCTATCTGCACGCGGCGCGCGCGGCCGGCATCACGGCGGCTGGCGTCGATTTTCCCGGCCATTTCATGGTTCGCGTCGAGACGCCTGAAGGTCCCGTCGCCCTGGATCCGTTCAGCCAGGGGCGGCTGATCCTGCCCAGCGAACTGACGCGGCGCGCGCTTCGCGCCGGTCTGATGCCGCACGTCGCGGATCGGCTGGATCTTCTGATGGCGCCAGTGACGGATCGTCAGTCGCTGATCCGGCTGCAGAACGTGCTGTTCAGCCGCGCCATTCGCGGTCGGGATTATGAAGGCGCGGAGCGGTCGGCCCTGCGTCGTGCCCTGCTGGACCCCGAGGACCACCGGCCGTGGCTCGATGTCGCCTCGGCGCGCGAGAAGCAGGGGGCGCTCGCGGGCTCTCTGGATGCTCTCGCTCGCGCTCAGGGTCTGGACGGCGTCGAGGAGGCGCGGCGGTTCACGACCTTCGAGCGCGTGCGGATGCAGTTGAACTAAACGACGGCCTCGCCGCGCAAAAGCCGGGGCAAGTCGCCTGTCGCGCCGCCCGCCTCCTGCATGAAGGCGCGGCGCAGAGGGCCGATGCGATTGACCGCGGCCATGCCCAGGTCGCGCGCCAGACGCACCGGCGCGATGTCGTTGGAAAACAGACGCACGAAGGCGTCGAAACCCGCCGCCAGGGCCGCCGTATCGAACCGGCGCCATCGCGCATAGCGCTCCAGGACGGTTTCCGACCCGATATCCTCGCCCAGGCGCGCAGCCTCGGCCAGAACCTCGGCCAGAGCGGCCGCATCCTTCAGCCCCATGTTCAGACCCTGGCCGGCGACCGGATGCACGCCGTGCGCCGCATCCCCGATCAGGGCGATGCGCGGCGCGATCAGTTTCTCGGCCAGGCTCAGCGACAGCGGATAGACGAAGCGTGGGCCCTCGACCGTCGCCCCATCCAGAAACTCCCCGAACCGCCGCATCAGATGGGCGTGGAAGGCGGCGTCCGAGGCGTCGCGCAGCGCCTCGCCCCGTCGCGTCGTCTCGGTCCAGACCAGGCTGGCGCGCTGATCGGTCAGGGGCAGGATGGCGAAGGGGCCGCTGGGCAGGAAATATTCGTGCGCGACATTGCCGTGGTCGCGACCCAGCCGCACCGTCGCCACCACGCCGCTCTGGCCATAGCCCCAGCCGACCGTCTCGATCCCCGCGGCGCGGCGCACGGTCGAGCCTCGCCCTTCTGCCCCGACGACCAGCGGCGTGATCAGCGTCGATCCATCGGCCAGGATCACGGTCGCCTTGCCCGCATCGGTCTCGACTCTGGCGACGGTCGCCGGGGCCCGCACCGCGATCCCCGCGCGCGTCACCGCCTCGGCCAGGGCCGCGCGGATGCGACGGTTCTCGACCATATAGCCCAGCGGCTCGCCGCCGGAGCGGCCGCCGATCTCATCGGCGTCGAAGCGCAGGAAGGCGGGCGAGGCGGACCGGCTGGCCGCGCCCGGCCGACGCCCGTCCGTCACCAGAATATGGTCCATCCGACAGGCGTGGGGACGAAGGCTTTCGCCCAGGCCCAGCGCGTCCAGCATGCGGAAGGTCGAAAAGGCGACGGCCGTCGACCGTCCGTCGAAGGTCGGCGCCAACTGGGCGCTGAACGCCTGCGGATCGATCATCACGACCTTCAACTGCGCTTGCGCCGCCGCCAGGGCGAAGGCCGTCCCGGTCAGCCCCGCGCCGGCGATGACGATGTCGTAGGGTTCGGTATCAGCCATGGAAGGCTTGTCGCGCCGTCGCGGCCAAAGGTCCAGAGGACGGTTTGTCCATCGCCAAGGCCAAGCTGGTAAACAGCCCCTTAACCCTGTGAGTGCGACAAAGGCTACCGAACGTCAGCCGCCGGAAGGTTCGACCCTTCATGTCCACCGCCCTCGTAATCGGCCGCCAGGCCTGGATCAGCGCCCGCATCCTGTGGGACGCGCCCTTCGTGGTGCGGTTCAGGGGGGTCTTGCAGGCCCTGCTGGCGACCTTGCTGCTGGTCGCCCTGGTGTCGTGGAATCCGGCAGACGCCAGTCTGAATGCCGCTTCCAGCCTGCCGACGACCAACTGGCTTGGGACTAACGGGGCCCTGTTCGCCGACCTGTTCATGCAATCGCTGGGCCTTGCGGCCTGGCCCGCCGCCCTGCTGCTGGTCGCCTTCGGCCTGGCGCGCGCGGTCGGCGATGCGATCCAGCAAAGGCTCAAGCCCACGCCGTTGAAAGCCCTGGCCGCGACCGGCGGGACGCTGCTGCTGTCCAGCGCGCTCGCCGCCCTGGCCGCGCCCGCCGCCTGGCCGCTCGCCGCCGGTCTGGGCGGTCTGTGGGGCGATGCGGTGACAGGCTTGGCGGCGCGCGGCCTCGGCGCCCTGCATATCCCCGGCGGCCGCATCATTGCAGGCCTCGTCTTCCTGGTCGCCGGGCTGTGGCTGGTCGGTTTCGCCATCGGCCTGCGCGCCATGGATTTTCTGGACGCCCTGCACTGGGGCAAGTCGCTGCGCGCACCCGCGCCGCCTCAGCCGAAGCCCCAGGCCGCCCGCGAAAAGGCGCCCGCCAAGGCCCGAGCGCCCCGCGCCGCCCCACCGGAAGAGGCGCCGCTGGCCCCGACCTATGCCGAAGAGCCGCCTCAGACCGCCTACGACGACCTGCCGCCGTGGGAGGACGACGCCGTCCAGCCCGCGCCCCGCCCCTCGGCCGCCCGCCCGGTCGAGCCGCGCGTCGCCGCGGTCAAGGCACCCAAGGCCCGCAAGGACAACGTGGACCAGCAGGCCTTCGACTTCGTGCGGCCGGAAGGCGATTTCGACCTGCCGCCGCTCGGCATCCTGACCAAGCCGGCCCAGCGCGTCGGTTCGGTGGACGAGGACTCCCTGAAACAGAACGCCAAGATGCTGGAAGGCGTGCTGCAGGAGTTCGGCGTGCGCGGCGTGATCGACCAGATCCGTCCCGGCCCTGTCGTGACGCTGTACGAATTGGTGCCTGCGCCGGGGGTGAAGCACGGCCGCGTGGTCGCTCTGGCCGACGACATCGCCCGGTCGATGTCCGCCCGCGCCTGTCGTATTTCCGTGGTCCAGGGCCGCAACGCCATCGGCATCGAACTGCCCAACGCCAAGCGCGAAACCGTCTATCTGCGCGACCTTCTGGCCAGCGCCGAATACGACAAGAAGGGTCACCTGCTGCCCCTGGCGCTTGGCGAGACCATCGGCGGCGAACCCTATGTCGCCGACCTGGCGCGCATGCCTCACCTGCTGATCGCGGGCACCACCGGCTCGGGCAAGTCCGTGGGGGTCAACGCCATGATCCTGTCGATCCTGTATCGCCACAGCCCGGCCGAATGCCGCTTCATCATGATCGACCCCAAGATGCTGGAGCTGTCGGTCTATGATGGCATCCCGCACCTGCTGGCGCCGGTCGTGACCGATCCGAAGAAGGCGGTCGTCGCCCTGAAATGGACGGTGCGCGAGATGGAGGATCGCTATCGCCGCATGTCCAAGCTGGGGGTGCGCAACATCGCCAGCTACAACGAGCGCGCCCGCGAGGCCCAGGCCAAGGGCGAGCATTTCGAACGCACCGTCCAGACCGGCTTCGACGACCAAGGCCGCCCGGTCTATGAGTCCGAGAAGATCCGTCCCGAACCGCTGCCCTTCCTGGTCGTCGTCATGGACGAGATGGCCGACCTAATGCTGGTCGCCGGCAAGGACGTCGAGGGCGCCGTTCAGCGTCTGGCCCAGATGGCCCGCGCCGCCGGCATCCACCTGATCATGGCGACCCAGCGCCCGTCGGTGGACGTCATCACCGGCACCATCAAGGCCAACTTCCCGACCCGCATCTCCTTCCAGGTCACGTCCAAGATCGACAGCCGCACCATCCTGGGCGAACAGGGCGGCGAGCAGCTGCTGGGCCAGGGCGACATGCTCTACATGGCCGGCGGCGGGCGCATCACCCGCCTGCACGGCCCGTTCGTCGACGACAAGGAAGTCGAGGACGTCTGCAAACATCTGAAGGCCCAGGCCGAGCCTGACTATCTGGATCTGATCACCGACGAACCGGACGGCGACGGCGACAACGGCTATGACGAAGGCGGCGGCGGAGGCTCGGGCGACGACCTGTACGACCGCGCGGTCGCCGTGGTCACCCGCGACCGCAAGGCCTCGACCAGCTACGTGCAGCGTCGGCTCCAGATCGGCTACAACCGCGCCGCCTCTCTGATCGAGCGGATGGAGCAGGAAGGCGTGGTCAGCCCCGCCAACCACGCCGGCAAGCGTGACGTCCTGGCCGGCCCTCCGCCGATGGTATGACAACAATCGAGGAACGGCTGCGGCTTGGAGCCGTTGTCTGACCCGCTATCGCGTCCAAGCTTCAGCATTTCGATGAACAGGGCTTCATCGCAGCGCCGGAATATGGTCAGGCTCGCGTCATTCCGACGCCAAGCCAACCGGGCAAGACGGCAGGATCGACAACCATCCCGAACGGGAGACGAACTTCATGACCTCGCGCACCAAGACCCTGGCCTTGCCGGCCGCCGATCTGCACCGCCGCAGCCTGCTGCTGGGCGCCGGCCTGACGACCGGCCTGATCGCGCTGGGCGCCTTCGACGCCGCCCATGCCCAGTCCAACCTGTCGGCCGAGGATCGCGCCGTGGTGCAACAGGCGCAGGGCTATCTTCAGGCGCTGACCTCGGCGCAAGGAACCTTCACCGAAACGGGCCCGAATGGACAGACGCGCCAAGGGCGCTTCTATCTGCAGCGTCCCGGCAAGATGCGCTTCGAATACACCAACCCCGCCGGTCTGTTGGTGGTGTCGGACGGCTATAACGTCAAACGCTACGACCCGCGTCTGAACAGCTTCCAGCAGGTGCCGCTTGGTCGCACCCCGCTGTCCACCTTCCTGGCGCGCAATGTGCGGTTGGATCAGGGCGTGCGCATCGAGCGCGTGACCCGGATGGCTTCGGGCGCCTTCGCCATCACGGCGCGGGACTCCAACCGCCCGAACGACGGTCAGGTCGTGCTGGCCTTCGCCGGCAATCCGATGCGTCTGCAAGAGTGGACCATCACCGATCCTCAGGGCGCCCGCACCCGGACCCAGCTGACCTCGCTGCAACCGGCGTCCGGCCTGTCGGCGCGCCTGTTCCAGCTCAGCGACCCGACCCGTCGTCCCGGCCGCAACTAAGGGCATTCAGTCTTAGGGTGTTCTGGGGCGGGTGACCATTCCTCAACCCCTGTTCCCCTAGATTGGCCGCATGAGCGCGACCGCCCCGCCATCCGGCGCCCCTTCGCTGAAATGGATCGGGGCGGTCGGCGCGGGCGCCTTTGCTCTGTTCATGCTCGGCGCACTGGTGGTCGAACCGGCTCTGAACCGCGTAATCGCGCCTACCGACGCCTCCGCCAGACCTCGCGCGTCCGGACAGGTCGAGGTCGGGGAAGTCGTGCTGTCCGGGCGCTACGTCGCGACCAAGTCCGACATGGCGCTGGACATAGACGGCGGCGCGCTGAGCACGACCGCGGGCGGCCGCCTGACCTCGGCGCCCCATCGGCTGGTTCAAGCGGATCAGCAGGCCAGCGTCTCAAAAAGTTTCACCGACGCCATGGCCGTGCCGCCGATGGTCCAGATCGAGGTGCGACGCGTCACGGCTGACGAAGACACGCGGTTGTGCGCCGGTCATCCCGTCGGATGGCTGGCCCTGGCCGTGCGGCGCAACGGCTTCGTCCTGATGCCGGTGCGACAGGGACCGCCGCCGGGCGCCCTGTTGGCCGACGACCGCCTGTGCGCCGTCCTGGACCTCAGCCGATGATCCGTGGTCTGGTGCTGGCGGCGTTGGCCGGACTGGTCGCCGCGCTTCTGACCTGGACCCGGCCGGGCGCGACGGATGGGACGGCGACAGACCCCGTCGTCATTCAGGTGCTCGACAACGGCTTTCACACCGATATCGCCGTCCCGCGCGCCGCGCTGGAGCGCCGCGGCGGTCCTCTGGCGCTTGCAGTCCAATCCTTGGCGCCTGGCGACTGGATCCTGATCGGATGGGGCGATGCGAAGTTTTACGTCGATCAGCGCCCGATTTCAGATCGCCTTCCCGACGGCGCGCGCGCCTTCCTGCATCCCGGCAATCGATCGGTGCTGATGCTGGCCCCTCGAGCCGAGGATCCGCGCCTGGCCTATGGCGAAGACAGCGCCGCGCTGACCCTGAGCCGCGCTCGCTTCGAGCGTCTGGCCGCGCGGGTCGAGGCCTCGCTCGATCTGTCGAACGGCCGGCCGCGCATCGCAGCCCTGCGGCCCGGCGACGACGCGCGCTTCTTCGCCAGCCGCGAGACCTTCTCCATCTTGCATCTGTGCAATCACTGGGCGGCCGGCGTCCTGAACGCCGGTGGCGTGGCCATTCGTCCAGTGCCAGCCATCACCTCGGGCGAAGTGATGCGCTCGGTTCGGGCCGCCGAACGGGCGCGAAAACTGGACAGACCCCCGCTGCGGGACTAGACCGCCCGACTTTCGCCTATCCGGCCGGGTCCGATCCCCAGCGGGCGAACAAGAAGGAGAGGCCAATGGCCCACAAGCAACACACCCGTAACGCCTCCGGCCCCGCCGGACCCAGCCAGCGCCAGCTGCGCGCCGGCGAGCTGATCCGTCACGCCCTAGTCGACATCCTGCGCGAAGAGGATATCCGCGACGAGGCCCTGGCAGGGGTGTCCATCACCGTGACCGAAGTGCGCCTGTCGCCGGACCTGAAACACGCCACCTGCTTCGTCGAGCCTCTCGGCGCCGGCGTCGAGGCCGCACCGACCAATGGGCATGAGAGCGAGATCATCAAGGCGCTGAACGTGCACGCCAAATTCGTGCGCGGCCAGCTGGGCCGTCGTCTGGACATGAAGTTCACGCCCGACCTGAAGTTCCGCCACGACGAAAGCTTCGACGCCGCCAGCCACATCGACCGCCTGTTCGACGACCCCCGCGTCCGCGCCGACCTGGAGCGCCGCGACGACGAGGGCGATCAGTGATCCTCCGGCCTCAAGTAGCGCGAAGCGCGGTAGGCCAAGCATAATGGCCCGCAAGAAGAAGGGCGACATCGTCGACGGTTGGGTCTGCCTGGACAAGCCGTTCGAGATGGGATCGACCGAGGCCGTCAGCCGCATCCGTCGCCTGTTCAACGCCCAGAAGGCCGGTCACGCCGGAACGCTGGACCCGCTGGCCAGCGGCATCCTGCCCATCGCGCTCGGCGAGGCAACCAAGACCGTGCCGATGATGATGGAGGCGCAGAAGGTCTATCGCTTCACCATCAACTGGGGCGTCTCGACCGACAGCGTGGACCGCGAGGGCGAGATCATCGGCCGCTCCGACGTGCGTCCCACGGTCGATCAGGTGAAGGCCGCCCTGCCGGCCTTCGTCGGCGAGATCGACCAGACGCCGCCGCGCTTTTCCGCGATCAAGGTGGACGGCGCCCGCGCCTATGACCTGGCCCGCGACGGGGTGGAGTTCGAACTTCAGGCTCGGCGCGTGACCATCCATTCCGCCGAGGTCAGCGACGCGCCCGACGCCGACCACGTTGAAATCACAATCCGCACCGGCAAGGGCGTCTATGTGCGGTCGCTGGCGCGCGATCTGGCTGCGGTTCTGGGCGCCGAGGGTCATGTCAGCGCCCTGAGACGCGAGCGGGTTGGCCCGTTCACCACGCAAAACGCCGTCACTCTGGATTCTCTGGAGGAAATGGTGCATAGGGGCGCCGCCTCGGAAGGCTTGCTTGCCGTCGCGACCGCTCTGGACGACATCCCGGAACTGGCCGTGAATGAACAGGACGCCTTCTCGCTTCGGCAGGGACGCCCGATCGTTCTGCTCCCCCGTCAGGTGGAAACCCTCAAGGATCGTCTTACCGGCGGTTCGCGCACGGTTTCAGCCTTTCAGGGCCAGACCCTCGTCGCCCTCTGTCAGTTGCGGGCCGGCCGGCTAGAACCCGACCGCGTTTTCAACCTCTAGGCCCGCGCCATCCGGCAAGGGCCGAGACCCCACGGCCTCAAGTAGCGCGAAGCGCGATAGGCCAAGAAAGGACTCTTACGATGTCGGTTACTGCTGAACGCAAGCACGAGATCATCGCCGATAACGCCCGCTCCGCCGGCGACACCGGCTCGGCCGAGGTTCAGGTCGCGATCCTGTCGGAGCGCATCGCCAACCTCACCGAACACTTCAAGACCCACAAGAAGGACAACCACTCGCGTCGTGGCCTTCTGAAGATGGTGTCGCAACGTCGCCGCCTGCTCGACCACCTGAACAAGGTCGACGCCGGTCGCTACCAGGCGCTCATCTCCAAACTGGGCCTGCGCCGCTAAGGCGTCGGATCAGTGTAGAATACGCTTTCGAGGCGCGGGCGGTCACGTCCGCGCCTCGTTGTGCAACTAAGCGCTTCCAGGCCAAGTGGCTGCCGGTTGGCCGCCCGGGAAGCGCGACTATAAGACACGACCTGTGCGCCGCAGGACTTACCGGCGCAGCTGCGAGGGCCATGACGGTCCTCTCCCGGTCGTCGCGATGGCGCGGCGGCCTCTGGATCGAAGGACTGAACGCCGACGCATCCGCCCCATGATGGGACCCCGCACGGAATACGCCGTCCGGGATACGAAAGACGAAATATGTTCGACATCAAACGCAAGACGATCGACTGGGCCGGCCGCCCGCTGACCCTGGAAACGGGCCGCATCGCCCGCCAGGCCGATGGCGCTGTGCTGGCGACCTACGGCGAGACCGTGGTTCTGGCCACCGTCGTCTATGGCCGCGCGCCCAAGCCCGGCCTGGATTTCTTCCCCCTGACGGTCAACTATCAGGAAAAGACCTTCGCCGCCGGCAAGATCCCGGGCGGCTACTTCAAGCGTGAAGGCCGTCCGTCCGAGAAGGAAACCCTGGTTTCCCGCCTGATCGACCGTCCGATCCGCCCGCTGTTCGTCAAGGGCTTCAAGAACGAGACCCAGGTCGTCGTGACCGTGCTGCAGCACGACATGGAAAACGACCCCGACGTTCTGGGCATGGTCGCCGCCTCGGCCGCCCTGACCATCTCGGGCGTGCCCTTCATGGGCCCCATCGGCGCCGCGCGCGTCGGCCTGATCGACGGCGAGCTGGTCCTGAACCCCGCCATCGACCTGATCCCGTCCTCGGACCTCGACCTGGTGGTCGCCGGCACGCAAGACGCCCTGATGATGGTCGAATCCGAAGCCAAGGAGCTGTCGGAAGAGAAGATGCTCGAGGCCCTGATGTTCGCGCATGCGGGCATGCAGCCGGTGATCGACGCCATCATCGAACTGGCTGAACACGCCGCCAAGGAGCCGTTCGACTTCCAGGCCGAAGACCACTCCGACGTCGTCGCCTCGATCAAGTCGCTGGTCGGCGAAGACATCAAGAGCGCCTACACCCACGCCGGCAAGTACGAGCGCCGCTCGGGCGTCGACGCCGCCAAGAAGGCCGCCGCCGCCAAGCTGGTGAAGACCGACGAGAACCCCGACGGCGTCGACGGCTCCAAGTTCTCTGCCGCCTTCAAGGAGTGCGAAGCCGAAGTCCTGCGTCGCGACATCATCGAGAACGCGCACCGCGTCGACGGCCGCGCCCTCGACAAGGTCCGCGCCATCGTGTCGGAAGTCGGCGTCCTGCCGCGCACCCACGGTTCGGCCCTGTTCACGCGTGGGGAAACCCAGGCCCTGGTCGTCGCCACCCTGGGCACCGGCGAGGACGAACAGTACATCGACAGCCTGCAGGGCACCTACAAAGAGAACTTCCTGCTGCACTACAACTTCCCTCCCTATTCGGTGGGTGAAGCGGGCCGCATGGGTTCGCCCGGCCGTCGCGAGATCGGTCACGGCAAGCTGGCCTGGCGCGCGATCCGTCCGATGCTGCCGACCAAGGAAGACTTCCCCTACACGATCCGTCTGGTCTCCGAGATCACCGAGTCGAACGGCTCGTCCTCGATGGCCACGGTCTGCGGTTCGTCGCTGGCCCTGATGGACGCCGGCGTGCCGCTGGTCCGTCCGATCTCGGGCATCGCCATGGGCCTGATCCTGGAGCCGTCGGGTGAGTTCGCCATCCTGTCGGACATCCTGGGTGACGAAGATCACCTGGGCGACATGGACTTCAAGGTCGCCGGCACGTCGGAAGGCATCACCAGCCTTCAGATGGACATCAAGGTCGCCGGCATCACCAAGGAGATCATGCAGCAGGCCCTGACCCAGGCCTCGGCCGGTCGCCTGCACATCCTGGACGAGATGTCCAAGGCCATGGATGCGCCGCGCGCCGAACTGGGCGAGCACGCGCCCAAGATCGAAACGGTCAAGATCCCGGTCGACAAGATCCGTGAAGTGATCGGTTCGGGCGGCAAGGTCATCCGCGAGATCGTCGAGAAGACCGGCGCCAAGATCGACATCGGCGATGACGGCACCATCAAGGTCGCCGCCAACGATCAGGAGAAGATCGACGCCGCCAAGGCCTGGATTCAGTCCATCGCCTCGGAGCCGGAAGTCGGAACCATCTACTCCGGCAAGGTCGTCAAGGTCGTCGACTTCGGCGCCTTCGTGAACTTCTTCGGCGCCAAGGACGGCCTGGTCCACGTGTCCCAGATCGCTCTGGAACGCGTCGCCAACCCGGCCGACGTCCTGTCGGAAGGTCAAGAGGTCAAGGTCAAGTTCCTGGGCTTCGACGATCGCGGCAAGACCAAGCTGTCGATGAAGGTCGTCGATCAGGCCACGGGTGAAGACCTGACGGCCAAGATCAACGCCGAGCGCGCCGAGCGTGGCGAAGAGCCCCTGTCGGAGGACACCGGCGGCCGCCCCAAGCGCGACGGTGATCGCGGTGGCGATCGCGGACGTCGTCGTCGCGACTAATCGACTTCGGCATTGAGATGGAAAGAGGCCCGGCGGAGCGATCCGCCGGGCCTTTTTCTTTGGCGCCCCACGCAGAGATCGGGCGCCTATCTGCGATTTCACTTGCCGCACCGGTCCATGCGGTTTCCATTGCCGCATCCAATTTTCGAGGGGCCGCTCCATGTTCGATCGTCGTCGTCTTCTTCAGTCCGCCGCTCTGGGCGCCGGACTCGTCGCCGTGGGCGGCCCTGCCTTGGCTCGTCAGGCCGGGGCGCCTCAGGGCGACGCCGCAGCCCAGCTCAAGACCTTCATGGACGCCACGTTCGAGCAGACGCTGGACAAGAGCCCCGAGGTCGTCACCATGTTCGGCCTGGACAAGGGCGACCGCGCGGCCGCCAAGTCCAAACTGACCGCCCCGACCCGCGCCGAGGAGGACGACCAGCGCGCCTTCATCCGTCGCCAGCGCGCCGAACTGGCCCGCATCGACCGCTCCGCGCTGGATGCGCGAAACCTCAACTACTACGACAGCCTGGCCCAGAATCTGGACGGGATCATCGCCACCTACGACATCCCCTACGGCCAGGGCGGATGGCCTAATCCGTATCGGGTCAGCCAGCAGGGCGGCGCCTATCAGTCCACGCCCGACTTCCTGGCCAACCAGCACACCATCGAAACGGCCGCCGACGCCGACGCCTATGTGGCGCGCGTCAACGCCTTCGCCGACGTCCTGCTGGCCGAGACGGATCGATTGAAGGAAGACTATGCGCTGGGCGTCATCCCGCCCGACTTCATCCTGGCCAAGGCGATCCGCCAGCAGGACGGCGTCTTGGCGACCCCCGCGGCGACCTCGCCCCTGACCCAGTCGGTCGTGGATCGGGCCCGCGCCAAGGGCCTGACCGGCGACTGGGGCGCCCAGGTCGAACGGCTTGTGACCGAGCGGGTCTATCCGGCCCTGGCCGCCCAGAACGCCGCCCTGAAGGCAGCCCAACCGAACGCCGTGCACGAGGCCTCGGTGCGCCGCCTGCCGCAGGGCGAGCAGTATTACGCCAACAGCCTGCGCTACATCACCACGACCCGGCTGACCGCTGACGAGATCCACCGCACCGGCGTGGAACAGATGGCCGATCTGACGGCGCGCGCCGATGTGTTGCTGAAGGCGCAAGGCCTGACGCAAGGCTCGGTCGCCGAACGGATCAAGGCCCTAGGGGACGATCCCAAATACGTCTACGCCAACACCGACGCCGGCAAGGCCGAGCTGATCGCCAAGCTCAACGCCCAAATGGCCGACATGCAGGCCCGCCTGCCAAACGCCTTCGGCCGTCTGCCCAAGGCCAAGGTCGAGATCAAGCGCGTCCCGCCCGAGATCGAGGCCGGCGCGCCGATGGGCTATTACAACTCGCCCAGCCTGGATGGGACGCGGCCCGGCATCTACTGGATCAATCTGAAGGACACGGCGGAATGGCCGTCCTGGACCCTGCCTACCCTGACCTATCACGAGGCGACGCCGGGCCACCATCTGCAGATCAGCCTGCAGCAGGAGAGCGAGTCCGCGCCGCTTCTGATGAACCTGCTGGGCTTCTCGTCCTACGTCGAGGGCTGGGGGCTGTACGCCGAACAGCTGGCCGACGAGCTGGGCGCCTATGAGAACGATCCGGTGGGTCAGATCGGCTACCTGCAATCGTTGATGTTCCGCGCCGCGCGCCTGGTCGTCGACACCGGCATCCATTCCAAGGGCTGGAGCCGCGAAGAGGGCATCCGCTACATGATGGAGGCCTATGGCGATCAGGAAGGCGCGGCGACGTCCGAGGTCGAACGCTATTGCGGATGGCCGGGCCAGGCCTGCGCCTACAAGGTCGGTCACAACGAATGGGTCCGCCTGCGCGAAAAGGCCAAGACGACCCTGGGACCCAAGTTTGACATCAAGGGCTTCCACGACACCGCCCTCGCCGCCGGCGGCGTGCCCCTGTCGGTGCTGGAACGGATCGTCGACGGCTGGGTCACGACCCAGGCCTGAGCCCCGCGGCCGCGCCGGGCCGACGAAGAGGATCGGGACGCGTCGGCGCGACGTGTTCGCCCTTTGAGAGTTGCCGCATGATCGATCGTCGCCGACTTCTGCTGACCGCCGCCGCCACGGCTGCGGTCGTCCCCGCCGCAGCGCAGGCCCAAGCCCAGGCCCAGACCCAGACGACCGCCGCCGATGCCGACGCGCGCCTGAACAGCCTGCTGGACGGCTGGTTCGAAGCGGACATCGACGAAAATCCGGAGGGCGCGACCAACCTTGGCCTGGACCGCGGGGCGCGGGCGGCGCTTTCGGCGAAACTCAGCGAAGCCGGACCGGCCGCCATCCGCAAGGATCGTCAGAAGGCTGTGAGCCGCTGGGCGCAGTTGGACGCCTTCGACCAGAGCGGCCTGTCGCCCGCCGGGGCGCTGAACTACGCCATCGCGGCCTTCGGGGCCGAGACGGCCGCGCAGACGGCGCGCTTCGACTACGGAGCGGGCCCGGGACGGCCGTCACCCTATATCGTGACCCAGCTGTCGGGCGCCTATTTCAGCACGCCCGACTTCCTCGACAACCAGCACCGGATCGAAGACGCGGCCGGCGCCGACGCCTTCCTGTCGCGGCTGGAGGCCTTCTCCGGCGTGCTGAGGGCGAGACGGCCAAGATTCAGGAAGATGCGGGTCTAGGCGTCATTCCGCCAGACTTCATCATCGACCGGATGCTGCCGCAGATTCGCACCCTGCGCGATACGCCCGCCGCCGATCTGGCCATGCTGCAGTCTTTAGCGCGCAAGACCGCCGGACTGAACCTGACCGGTTATGACGCCCGCGCCGCCGCTATCGTCGATCAGAAGGTCAAGCCGGCCCTGGCCGCCCAGATCGAAGCGCTGGAGGCCCTGCGCCCGCGCGCCACCCACGACGCCGGGGTCTGGCGCCTGCCGGACGGCGAGGCCTTCTACGCCGCCGGGCTGAAGGCCAATACGACCACAACGTTGACGGCCAAGGAAATCCACGCCCTGGGCCGCGAACAGGTCGCCGAGATCAGCGCCGAGATCGACGCCATCCTGAAGGCGCAGGGCTATACGCAGGGCACGGTCGGCGAACGCATCCAGGCTCTGAACAAGGAACCGGCCCAGCTGTTCGCTAATACCGATGCGGGCAAGGCCGAACTGCTGGCCTGGCTGAACACGCTCGTCGCCGATCTTGAGCCGAAACTGCCCCAGGTGTTCGGCCGTCTGCCCAAGTCCCACGTCGAGATCCGGCGCGTGCCGGTCTCGATCCAGTTTGGCGCGCCGGGCGGTTACTATCAGGGACCGCCGCTGGATGGATCACGGCCGGGCGCCTACTACATTAACCTGCGCGACACCGGAAACTGGCCGCGCTTCGCCTTGCCGACCCTGACCTATCATGAGGCGTCGCCGGGGCATCACCTTCAGGTCGCGTTGCAGCGCGAGTCCGGCGAACTGCCGCAATGGCGACGCGCGGGGGGCTTCTCAGCCTATAACGAAGGCTGGGCCCTGTATGCCGAGGCGGTGGCGGCTGACGATCTGGATGTCTATGCCGACAATCCATTGGGCCGGGTCGGCTTCCTGATGTCCTATCTGTTCCGGGCCGTGCGATTGGTTGTGGACACGGGCCTGCACTCCGAGCGCTGGAGCCGTGAACAGGCGGTCGATTATATGGCGGCCTCGGGCGCCAAGCCGTTGGATGCGTCCAACAGCGAGATCAACCGATACTGCGTCTGGCCCGGCCAAGCCTGCGCGTACAAGGTCGGCCACACCGTCATCGCGCGCCTGCGCAAGGAGGCCGAAGGCCGGCCCGGCTTCGACCTGCGGGCCTTCCACGACAAGGTGCTGGAGAACGGATCCTTGCCCCTGGCCGTCCTCGAACGCGTGGTCCGAGGACAGGCCTAGTCGGCGACGGTCAGGCCGTCGGCTTGGCGAAGGCGGTTGTGAATGTCGGTGGCGGCGACGGCGGCTTCGGCGGTCGCGACGGCGATCTGGTTGAGGCCGCGCACCACGTCGCCGGCGGCATACAGGCCCGGCACGCTGGTGGCCTGGTGCAGATCGACCTCCAACCGGCCGTCGTCGGCCAGACGGGCACCCAGCCCTTGGGCCAGGTCGGCGTTCGGCGATGTGCCCAGAGCCGAATAGACCAGATCGAAGGCGCGACTCTGGCCGGCGTAGCTCAGCGCCGTCACCCGGTCGTTCTCGATGTCGATCGCGTCCAGCGGCGCCAGGATCAGTTCGACGCCCAGCCGTTCCAGTTCATCATGCCGGCTGAGCGCGTCAGGCGCGCCGATGTGGATCAGGGTCACACGGTCGGAATAGGTGCGCATGAAGGCGGCCTCGCGCGCGCCCTTGTCGCTCTGGCCGATGATAGCCACGGCCTTGTCGGTCGCCTCATAGCCGTCGCAGATGGGACAGATGCGGACCAGCGCCTTGCGCACCGCGTCCTCGACGCCCGGCAAGTCGGGATGATGGTCGACGACCCCGGTCGCCAGCAGGACGGCGCGGGCGCGGATGGTGCGGCCATCCATCTCGGCGATAAAGACGTCGCCGTCCTGGGTCAGCCGCTGGACGCGACCCGGTTCGACGACCGCGCCATACTCCTCGGCCTGTTCGCGCATCCGCTTGAGGATGTCCGCGCCAGTGACGCCGGCGGGAAAGCCCGGCATATTGTGGCTGAGCGGGATCCAGCAGGCGCGCGGCGCGCCGCCATCCACCACCAGGGTCCGCCGACGAAAGCGACCCAGATAGGTCGCCGCCGTCAGGCCGGCCGGACCGGCGCCGATGATCAGAACCTCTGGGTCGTTCACCGCGTGCGCCAGGTAACAGGCCACAGGTCGGACGGCACGCCGGCGCATTCGCCCATCACGCTTTCCTGCGTCAGGGTGAAGCCCTGTCCCGTCCAGGCCCAGGTCTGCGCCGCGCCGCAATCGCCGAGGCCGCGCGCCTTGGCGAAGGCCGACAGGGTGCGGGTCTTGGGATCATAGGCGCCGTTGATGGTCGCGTTGTCGGGCATGACCGGATCGGACCCGGGCCCTTCCGATCCGGCGAGGACCGCAGGTCGCGGATCGCGACCACCCGGCCCCGTCAGATACCAGTTGTGCGTCAGGTTGTAGGCGCCGGCGCCGCAGGGCACGGCCCACAGCTCGGTGCGGGCGTCCAGGCGAGCGGACATGACCATGTCGCTGATGTCGGGCGTGGCGGATTCCTTTAGGCAATCGCCGACCTCGGTGCGGGCGCGCAGCGCGGCGGGCAGGCGCTGGTTCTGATCGCCGAACCCGGCCTGATCGACGGCCAGGGCGGGGGTGACGGTCGGCAGCGACGGCGCGACCGGCACAAGGGCGGCCGGA
>NZ_DAMBJX010000042.1:0-24826 GCF_032067225.1 Brevundimonas vesicularis
CGGCGGCCGTCAGCACGAAGACGGCGGCGAAGCCCGCATATCCGACCCATTGCCTGAAGGTCAGCCGACGCATCAGCGGTACGGATCAGCCGTGGCGAGGAAGTCCTGTACATAGCGCCGCACGCCCTCTTCCAGCGGCGTGGATTGACCCTCAAAGCCTGCGGCGCGGATGCGATCCATGCGGGCTTCGGTGAAATATTGGTAGCGGTCGCGGATCGACAACGGCGTATCGACATAGTCGATGGAGGGCGTCTTGCCGGCGGCCTCGAAGGTGGCGCGGGCAAGATCGGCGAACGACCGCGCCTGGCCCGAGCCGGCGTTAAATATGCCAGAGACCTGCGGCGACTGGAGCAAAAACTCGATGATATCGACCACATCGTCGACGTAGACGAAGTCTCGCATCTGGCCGCCATCCGCATAGTTCGGATTGTGCGACCGAAACAGGGTCACGGTCTCGCCTGCCGCGACCTTGGGCCAGATTTGAGCCACGACCGACTTCATTCCGCCTTTGTGACCTTCGTTCGGGCCATAGACATTGAAGAATTTCAGTCCGGCCCACTGGGGCGGCGCATGACCCCGATCCGCCTGCCGAACAGCATACTGGTCAAACAGCATTTTCGAATAGCCATACGCATTTAGCGGGCGAAGCTGCGACAATGAGTCTGCATCGTCATCGTCGTTGAAGCCCGTTTCGCCGTCGCCATAGGTGGCAGCGGAAGACGCGTAGATCATCCGCGAGCCCCGAATTGCGCACCAGTCCCACAGGTCGCGCGACAGGGTGAAGTTGGTCCGCAGAATCAGGTCAGCGTCCGGCTCGGTCGTCGAAGAAATCGCGCCCATATGAACCACGGCCTCGATCCGCTCGGCGTGGCGCTCCATCTGTTCGAACAATTCTTCGGGCGACCAGAAGTCAGCGATCGCGTGTTTGGCCAGGTTCTTCCACTTGGCCAGGTCGGCCGTCTCCAACCGATCGCAGACGACGACATCATAGGCGGTCTCGGCTGTCAGCCGCGCCACGATGTTTGAACCGATGAAACCGGCGCCGCCGGTCACGACGATCATTCTCGGCGTCACTGCGCGCTCCCTGTCATCTTCTCGATCGTTCGCGTGGTCGAATAGCCGTCCTTGAAATCCGCCAGCTTGACCTCCCCACCCCAGCTTTCGACCAGATCGCCGCCCACGACGCCCTCTCGCGTATAATCCGAGCCTTTGATCAGAACATCAGGACGCAGCCGTTTGATCAGGACGATCGGCGTCGGATCATCGAAGCTGGTGACGCGGTCGACGCTGGCCAGCCCGCCGATGACGACGGCGCGACTATCCAGATCATTCACCGGACGCCCCTCGCCCTTCAATCGCTTGACAGATGCGTCGGTATTCAGCGCCACGACCAGACGATCGCACCAGCTGCGGGCCTGCGCCAGATAGGCCACATGGCCGCGGTGCAGGATGTCGAAACAGCCGTTGGTGAAGCCGACTTTCAGGCCCTGACGTCGCCAACCTTCGACTTCGGTCGCCAGCTCGTCGAGCGGGGTGACTTTGGACACCGCAGCGGTGGCATGCTGACTTAGCTCGGCTTCGATCAGCTCAGCGGGTGTAACCACTGCCGTGCCAGCCTTTCCGACGACCACGCCCGAGGCCAGGATAGCGAACTCGACCGCCATCTCCAGCGACGCGCCGGCGCCCAGCGCCAACCCGATCGCGGCCAAGCCTGTATCGCCCGCGCCAGACACGTCGAAGACCTCGCGCGCTCGGCCGGGGAAGTGCTTCACGGGTTCGCCGCGCTGCGCCAGGCTCATGCCCTTGCCCGCACGGGTGACGATGATCGCCTTGGCGGTCGTGGCGGCTAGCAAGGCGGCCAGCGCCGTTTCGACCTCGGCGTCCGTCCCGACTGGCAGGCCGGTAGCGCCGGCCAGTTCCGAAGCATTGGGCTTTATGACATCGACGGCGCCGTAGCGAGCGAAGTCCCTCCCCTTTGGATCGACGACAACTGGCACCCCGGATGTCAGCGCCGCGTTCAGCGCGGAAGCCAGAAGCGCGGCGCTGACAACACCCTTGGCGTAATCTGAGAGCAAATAGACCGACGCATTTGTAAAGGCAGCCGAATGTTGGATCGAGGTCGGCGCAGCCTCGTCATCCAAACGCAACAGCTGTTGCCCTCCCGAAACGAAGCGCGTCTTCACGATGGTGGACGCGCCTGCCGGCCTCGCCACGACGTCCTCGATGTGCGGTTCGGCGGCGATCAGAGCGGTCAATTCCGCGCCAGCCACGTCGTCGCCGATCACGGCGCCCAGCCGCGCCACCCCACCCAGAGCCGCGATATTGCGCGCGACGTTGCCGACGCCGCCCGGCATGGCGACGGTGCGGCTGGTGCGGAGCACAGGGATCGGCGCCTCGGGCGAGATGCGGCTGACCTCGCCATAGACGTAGCGATCCAGCATCAGGTCGCCGACGCAGGCGATCTTCAGGCCGCGCACGCGCTCCAGCAGGATTTGCAGGGCGCCCAGGTCCAGGGTGTCAGACATGGATGCGACCTAGAGGATTCAGGCGGCCTGCGCCACCGGCGCCTTGGCCCCGATCTTGATGGCCAGGTCATCGAAGGCGATCAGTTCGGCGGCCAGGGCCTCGAACTGGCTCAACGGTACCATGTTCGGACCGTCCGAGGGCGCATTGTCCGGATCCGGGTGGGTCTCCATGAAGACCGCGTCCACGCCGACGGCCACCGCCGCGCGCCCCAGCACCGGCACGAACTCGCGCTGACCGCCCGACGACGCGCCCTGCCCGCCCGGCTGCTGAACGCTGTGGGTCGCATCAAACACGACGGGGCAGCCGATCTCTCGCAGCACCGGAAGCGCCCGCATATCGCTGACCAGAGTATTGTAGCCAAAGCTGGCGCCGCGTTCACAGGCCATGACGTTGGGATTGCCGGCGCCAACCACCTTGGCGATCACGTTTTTCATGTCCCAAGGGGCCAGGAACTGACCCTTTTTGATGTTGATCGCCTTGCCGGTAGCGGCGGCGGCCAGCAGCAGGTCGGTCTGGCGGCTGAGAAAGGCCGGGATTTGCAGTACATCGACGACCTCGCCGACCGGACCACACTGAATCTCGGAGTGGACATCGGTCAGGGTCGGCAGGCCTGTGACCTCGCGAATCTCGGCGAAGATCGGCATGGCGTCTTTCAAACCGATGCCCCGCGCGGCGCTGGCGCTGGTCCGGTTCGCCTTGTCGAAACTGGTCTTGTAGATGATGCCGACGTTCAACCGCTCGCCGATTTCCTTCAGGGCATGGGCCGTCTCCAGCGCGTGCTGGCGGCTCTCCATCTGGCAAGGACCGGCGATGAAAGCGATTCTTGCGCCGCCGCCGATGACGACAGGCGTCCGAAGACCTTCGGACAACGTAATGACAGCGTTGGGTCGGCTCACGAGGCGGCTCTTTCGGCGTTCGGTGTTGTGGAGGCGGCTTTTGCCGCAGCTATTGGGCCATCAGGTGGCGCTCTGATGGGATGAGCGCAAGTTATCACGGAGTTCGCCCGCGTGGCCACCAAACCTGTCATCCTGTGGTTCCGCCGCGATCTGCGACTGCATGACAATCCCGCCCTGAACCACGCGGCGGAGACGGGGCGGCCAATCCTGCCCGTCTACATTCTGGACGAGCATTTCGAGCGGCCGACGGGCGCCGCTTCGCTTTGGTGGCTGGACAAGTCGTTGAGGGCGCTGGATGCGGCGCTTCAGGATCGCGGTTCGCGCCTGATTCTGCGCAAGGGCAACGCTCTGACCCAGCTCCAGGCGCTGATCGCCGAAACCGGCGCCGAGGTCGTCTTCATGAACCGTCTGTTCGAACCCGAGGCGTTTGAGCACGACGCCGAAATCGCCCACACGCTCAAGGCGGACGGCGTCGAATGCCGTGGCTTCAATGGCGCCCTGCTGTGCTGCCCGGGCGCTGTGCTGAACGGTTCGGGCCAGCCGTACAAGGTCTTCACCCCGTTCTTGAGAGCTCTGCTGGCCACGGCCGAGGCGCCGGCTCACACAACGGGACCGCGCCAAATCCAGACGCACGTAACGGTTCAATCCGACGACCTCGACGGCTGGAAGCTGCACCCCCACCGTCCGGATTGGTCCAAGGGCTTCGAATGGACGCCGGGGGAGGATGGGGCCTCGCAGGCCTTATCCAGGTTCATACCATCCGGCCTGAAGACCTATGCGAAGGATCGCGACATTCCCGACCGGCAAGGCGCCAACAGCCGCCTGTCGCCGCATCTTCATTGGGGCGAGATCAGCCCTTGGCGGGCGATTGACCGCGCCCGACAGGCGGCCAAAGACGGCAAGGTGTCAGAGTCGGAGGCCGACAAATTCATTGCTGAGATCGGCTGGCGCGAGTTCTCGGCGCACCTGCTGCACCACTTTCCCTACATCGCTGAGCGCGGCTTCCGTCCGGAGTATGACGCCATGCCCTGGCGCAAAGACGACGCGAGCCTCAAGGCGTGGCGACAGGGGCGGACCGGATACCCGTTGGTGGACGCCGGTATGCGCCAGCTCTGGACGACAGGGTGGATGCATAATCGGGTTCGGATGGTCGTCGCCTCCTTCCTGATCAAACATCTGCTGATCGACTGGCGCGAAGGCGAAGCCTGGTTCTGGGACACGCTTGTGGATGCCGACCGCGCCAGCAATGTGCAGAACTGGCAGTGGGTCGCAGGCTCTGGCGCAGACGCCTCCCCCTTCTTCCGCATTTTCAATCCCATCACGCAGGGCGAAAAGTTCGATCCCGACGGCGGCTACGTCCGCCGATGGGTGCCGGAACTTCGCCGCCTGCCGGACCGCTGGCTACAATCACCCTGGACCGCACCCGCTGAAGTGCTGCGTGACGCCGGAATCGTTCTAGGGCGCGATTACCCCAAGCCGATAGTCGAACACGAGAAGGGCCGCGCCCGGGCGCTTGCTGCCCTGAAGACCGTTTCCGGTCGCGGCGACGACCACAGCGACCGTGATTGACCCCCTTTGTATTCCGCGTTGAAAGTCAAAAGATGAGCGTCGCACACGCCGATATCGAAGCCGTCGCCAGCCGAACACCGCGCGTGTTCGCCATGTTGCTGCGGCTTCTGGCCGCCAACTGGACCTTCGGCCGCTTGACGGTGCAACTGCCCAATGGCGAGACCCATGTGCTTCAAGGCAAGCAGCCGGGCCCCAGCGGCATGATGACGGTGCGCGACTACCGGTTCGCACGCCGCGTCCTGGCGGCCGGCGATATCGGCTTCGCCGAAGGCTATATCGCGGGCGAATGGGACAGTCCGCACCTGGCCGGTCTGCTCGAAACCCTGGTGGACAACTACGATCACATCCGGCGCCTGTTCGACGGCAACCTGATCATGTGGGTGGTCAACTGGCTGAGCCACCGCACCAATCGTAACAGCAAGACCGGGTCGAAGAAAAATATCCACGCCCACTACGATCTGGGCAACGCCTTCTATTCCCAGTGGCTGGACGGCACGATGACCTACTCATCGGCCCGCTTCAGCCGTGATGGTGAGGCTCTGGAGACGGCGCAGCGTGAGAAATACGCCGCTCTGGCCCGAATGATGGATCTTCGGCCAGGCATGTCAGTGCTGGAAATCGGCTGCGGCTGGGGCGGCTTCGCCGAGTTCGCGGCGCGCGAGATCGGCGCCAAGGTCACTGGGATCACGATCTCCAAAGAGCAGCACGATTTCGCTCGCCAGCGCATGTTCAACGCGGGGCTGAGCGACCGCGCCGATATTCAGCTGATCGACTACCGCGATGTGCTGGGTCAGTTTGATCGGGTGGCGTCCATCGAGATGTTCGAGGCTGTGGGCATGGAGTACTGGCCCGCCTATTTCGGCAAGGTCCACGACGTCCTTCAACCCGGCGGCAAGGCCGGACTGCAGATCATCACGATCCAGGACGACCTATTCGACGAATACAATGCCCGGACGGATTTCATCCAGAAGTACGTCTTCCCCGGCGGAATGCTGCCCTCCGAAGACCGGCTGGCGCCGGTCGTGTCGAAAGCCGGACTGTCCTGGCAGTCGGTAGAACGCTTCGGCCTCGACTACGCTGCAACGCTCAAGCTTTGGGATGAGCGTTTCCAGGCGTCCTGGGGCGAGATCAGCAAGCTTTCCGGCTTTGACGAACGGTTCCGGCGGCTCTGGCGCTTCTATCTGGCCTATTGCGAGGCCGGTTTCCGCTCTCGCCGCACCGACGTCATCCAACTGAGCCTGTCTCGCCTATGAACCCGCTGATTTCGACAACGAACCTTGCCGCGCGATTGGGCGCGCCGGATTTGCGGATCGTCGATGGCAGTTGGCATCTGGACGGCCGCGACGCGCGCGCCGACTTTGAACAGACCCATATCCCTGGCGCTGTGTTTTTCGATCTGGACGCGATGTCGGATCGAGACAGCGCCCTGCCCCACATGATGCCGACGCCAGAGGCTTTTGCGGCGCCGGTCGGGGCGCTGGGCCTCTCCGTCGACGACCAAATCGTCGTCTATGATACAGCCGGATTGTTCTCGGCGGCGCGCGTCTGGTGGATGCTGAATACGATGGGCGCGACAAGGGTCCAAGTGCTCGACGGCGGCCTGCCGCGCTGGCGTGACGACGGTCTGCCAACCGTCTCCGGGCCTTCAGTCGCAGATGCAAAAGACTTCCATGCCAAGATGGCACCCGATGCTGTCGCCTCGTTGGATGACGTGCGCGCGGTTTTGGCCCAGGACGCCCAGGTCGTGGATGCGCGCGCCGCATCGCGTTTCAAAGGTGCGGCGCCCGAACCTCGCGCCGGTGTTCGCAGCGGCCATATGCCCGGCGCGCGCAATCTCCCCTATGGTCGCTTGCTAAACGACAATGGCACTATGAAGCGTGGTGCGGCCTTGGCGCAGGCCATTGCGGACGCTGGCGTGGATATCAGCCGACCCGTGATCACGACCTGCGGATCCGGAGTGACCGCTGCAATACTGACACTGGGCTTAGCCGAACTCGGTCGTTCGTCGCGGCTTTATGACGGTTCCTGGGCTGAATGGGGCGCCCGAACGGACACCCCCGTCGAAACCGGCTGAGATCAGGCCGGCGGCGCCACGGGGACGACATCGTCGGCGTCGATCGGCTCGTCTTCCTCGCCGCGCGAAACGACAGTCGCCAGAACCAGGTCGCCCGTGACATTCAGCGTCGTGCGGCACATGTCCAGGAAGCGATCCACGCCCAGGATCAGGCCGATGCCCTCCGGCGGTACCTTCACCATCACCAGGATCATCGCCACGACCGGCAGCGAACCGGCCGGCACGCCCGCCGTACCGATACCGCCAAGGATGCAGACCAGCATGACGATGATCTGCTGCGTGATCGTCAGGTCGATGCCGAAGAACTGGGCCAGAAACAGCACCGTCACGCCTTCAAACAGGGCCGTGCCGTTCTGGTTGGCGGTGGCGCCGACCGTCAGGACGAAGCGGGCGATCTTGCGCGGCAGCTTCAGCTCCTGCTCGGCCGCCTTAAGCGACACAGGAAGAGACGCGTTGGATGAAGCGGTCGAGAAGGCCACCACCATCGGCTCGCGCACGCCCTTGAAGAAGGCGATCGGCGACCGGCCGCCAAGGATCCAGATCACCAGCGGATAGACGACGAACATGTGGATCGCCATCGCGCCCACCGCGACGCCCACATAGGCCGCGAGGCGCACCAGAAGGTCCCAGCCGAACAGGGCCGCCAGGTTGAACATCAAGCAGGCGATGGCGATGGGGGCCAGTTTGATGAAGAGGTTGATCAGCTTCATCGTGACTTCGAACATGCCCTCGATGACCTGCTGCAAGCGGTCGGTCGCAGGCGACTTGGCCATCACCAGGCCGATGCCGAAGAACAGAGCGAACACCATCACCGGCAGGATCTGGTTCTCGGAGGCCGCGGTGAAGACGTTCGACGGAATCAGATCCAAGAAGAAATCACCCAACTGGATGGTTTCGGGCGCGCCGCTGACGATGCCGGCCGCGCCGTCACGTCCCTGGTCCAGCAGTTGCTGCGCGAGGACCGGGTCCACGCCCCTTCCGGGCTGGAACACATTGACCATCACCAGGCCGATAACCACCGCGATGCTGGACACCAGAATGGTCAACAACAGGGTCTTGATTCCCGCCCGTCCAAGCGAGCTCAGATCGCCCATCTCGGCCACGCCGACCACCAGGGCCGAGAACAGCAGCGGGATCACCATCATGAACAGCAGGCGTAGGAAGATCTGGCCCAGCGGTCCGGTGACGTTGTCTGTCAGCCAGACCACCCAGGCCGTATCCGCTCCCAGCGTCAGATTGACCAGCAATCCCCCGATCAGACCGACCGCGAAACCGATCAACATCAGCCAGTGCAGCGCAAGGCCGCCGCGTTTCGTCTCGGTCATCTGTCCCCCAGGAAGCGATGCAAGCGTCGGCGCTTATCGGATCGGCAGGCCATAGATCAAGCCGGCCGGGCGCGCGTTCCATTGTGCGTTCAAACCGCGCGCCAGGTCGAGCGCCGATTGCGATCCCAGATTCCGCTCGAAGATTTCGCCATAGTTTCCGACCGCACCCACGGCGTCCTTGGCCCAGGCGTTCGACAGCCCCAGCATGGGGCCGAACTCGCCCTCGGCGCCCAAAAGACGTCCCACGCGTGGGTCCGTCGTCGTCTTGAACTGATCTTCGGCATTGGCCTTGGTGACCCCGAGTTCTTCGGCCAGCATCAGGGCGTTCAGGGTCCAGCGGACGGTCGAGGCCCAGCGTTCGTCGCCCGGCTTGACTACCGGCCCCAGCGGCTCCTTAGACGCCACATCGGACAGGATCACATGCTCGTTGGGATTGGTCAGCACAGTCCGCGCGGCGGCTAGCGCAGAGATGTCGGCGCTGAATGCGTCGCAATCTTCACGCCCATAGGCGTCGCGCGCCGCTTCCTCGGTCTCGAACACGACGGGCCGATATTCGATTCCGCGAGACCGGAAATAGTCGGCGGCGTTGGCCTGGGACGTCGAGCCCGACTGAACGCACACCCGCGCGCCCGTCAATTCGGTGGCGCTGTTCAGGTTCAGCGAACGCCGGACCAGAAAGCCCTGTCCGTCGTAGTAGTTGATGCCGGCAAACACGAAGCCTTCGCCCGCGTCGCGGCTCATGGTCCATGACGAGTTGCGCCAAAGCACATCGATGCGGCCGTCGTTCAGCGCCGTGAAACGATCGGACGCCGACAGAGGCACGAACCGCACCGCGTCGGCATCACCCAGCACAGCCGCCGCCGTCGCGCGACAGAAGTCCACGTCGAAGCCGCGCCACTGGCCGCGATTGTCGGTGTAGGCAAAGCCGACTAACCCCTGATGCACGCCGCAGTTCAAGCGACCGCGGCGTTTGATGGCGGCCAGCGTCGGGCTTTTCGCGACCGCAGTCGAGGACGCTTGCGCGGACGTGACAGGGCTGGTTTCCGGCGCAGGATTGGCGTCCTTGCGCCCGCAAGCCGCCGTCAGCAGCACCGCCGCCATCGCTCCGATCATCCAGCACCGCATCGCGTTCCAGTCCCTCGCCGCTTGCGCCCCGCTGGCTTTAGAGGCCTTTAGGGCTCGATCCGCAACCCATCGGAGGGGCCATGTCGCCGCATTCGGACCGCACCCGCCTGATCGCCGCCGCCACGCGACGCGGCCAAGGCCGGCGCGGCGTCAATCCGCCGATCGAACGCGCCTCGACGATGTTGAGCGATAGCGCGGCCGTCATGCGCGACGAGACCGACGGGCCGACCTATGGCCTCAGCGGGACCAGCGCCGCCCGCGATCTTCGCCGCGCCCTGGCCGATCTGGAGGGCGCGGAGGGGGCCTTCCTCGTTCCGTCGGGCCTTGCGGCCGTCACAGTTCCGCTGCTGGCGCTTTTGAGACCGGGCGACGAGGTGGTCACAACAGACGCCGTCTATGGTCCGACGCGCCGGTTCCTGAGCCGTTATCAATCGACCCGCGGCGTCACGACCCGCTTTTTGCCCGCAGACGCAGACGCGCAGGCTGTTCTGGCCGCAATCGGCGAACGCACGCGGTTGGTGCTGATGGAGTCGCCAGCCTCTCTCACATTCGAAATGGTCGATGTCGCCGCCGTGGCCCAGGCCTGCCGCACACGAGGCGTCCTGACGGTGGTCGATAATACCTGGGCCGCCGGCCTGGCCTATCGTCCGCTGGCCCATGGCGTGGATGTCAGCGTTCAGGCCGTCACCAAATATGTCGGCGGTCATTCGGACGTGCTGATGGGCTGTATTGCGTCGAACAATCCCGCCTGCCTGCGCGCGATCGGCGACACCATCGAGGATCTCGGCTGGCATGTGTCGCCCGATGACGCCTGGCTTGCGCTGCGCGGCCTGCGGACCCTGCCGCTGCGCTATGCCGAACAGGCCCGGTCGGCTTTGATCATCGCGGAGTGGCTGCACGCTCGACCCGAGGTGTCCCGCGTCTTTTATCCACCCCTGCCCGGCTCGATCGGCCATGACGTGTGGCGGCGAGATTTCACCGGCGCGGCGTCCCTGATGGGCGTGGTTATGAAGGGCGGCGACAAGGCGGCGGGCGAGGCGTGCCTGAACGCCCTGACACTGTTCGGCCTCGGTTATTCCTGGGGCGGGTTCGAAAGCCTGATCACCCACGAGACCCATCAGATGGACTACCGCTGCCATCCGCCCGTGCTTGAGGGCGAACTGATCCGACTGCATGTCGGTTTGGAAGACCCCTCCGAACTGATCGCCGATTTGGAACGAGGTCTCGCCGCCTTCACCGCCGCGCTCACGGTTCCTTAAGCGCCGCAAAGGACTGTGCGCCCGTGCGCGAACCGCCCGTTCAGACCCCGGATGATTCGCCGCCGCTGTGGGAACAGTGGGCGGCCGGCTTCGTCATCTTCATGCTGACCGGCGCCTTGATCGCGCCCGTGATCGCGCCGACCCAGGTCGAAACGCCGATCCTGCGGTTCATCTGGTTGCCGGTCTATGCCGTCATCGCCGGCCTGATCGTCTTTCGCTTCGACAAGGTCATACGCGCCTGGCCCGCTTGGCTGATGATGTTCGCTCTGGTCGCCCTGTGTTTCGTCTCGAAATACTGGTCCATCGACCCCGAGGTCACTGAGCGCCGCGTCATCGCCATGGCGATTAACAGCGCTTTCGCCGTCTATCTGGGCGCCCGGTTCCGTGACGACGCCCTGCCGCGCGTCCTGATGTACACCTGTCTGGTGATGGCGGTCGGCAGCCTGATCATGGTGTTCGGCTATCCGAAGGTCGGGGTGCACCAGTTCGACAACGCCGGCCTGTGGCGCGGTCTCTGGTACGAGAAGAACCAGATGGGGCTGGTCATGGTGGTAGGCGCCGTCTCCGCCGCAGCGACCCTGGCCGCCGATCATATCGCGGGACGCAGCCATCGGTTCTGGATCTGCCTGCTGACATTGGGCCTCACCACGCTCTTGGTGCTTGCCACCCAGTCCAAGACGTCGCTTCTGTGCTGGGGCTTGGGCCTGGGCATGATCGGCGGATGGTGGGCGTTGAAACAGGGCGGCGCCGTCATCACCGTCATCGGCATCTGGCTTGCCGTCATCGTTGCGGCGGGCGCAACCTGGCTGTGGAACTCCGACTCCGCCGCAATCCTCGAGGCGCTGGGCAAGGACCCGTCGCTGACAGGCCGCACCCTGATCTGGGAAGCCCTTATGCGGAAGGTCGCCGAGCGCCCCTGGACCGGATATGGCTTCAGCGCCTTCTGGGGCGTGGACTCGATCCCTGCGCGCGAAATCCGCATCGAGACCCAATGGCCCGTCCCCTCCGCCCACAACGGCTGGATCGATCTGCTCGTGCAACTGGGCTGGCCCGGTGCGGTGGCGGTAGGCGCCATCATGGCGCTCTCTGCGATCTTCGTCATCGCGCGCACGAACGGGCTCGGTGCGCGCGAAGGCTATTGGAGCATCGCCTATCTGTCCGCCTTCACCGCTTTGAGCCTGTCAGAGAGCGTCCTGCTGACCCACGCTAACCTGCCGTGGATCCTGATGTTGGCGATTATGGCCCGCTCCGTGACCTTCGATCCGGCCCCGGTTCGTGCGCCGCTTGCTCGACCGGCCTCACGGGCCTACCAGACCCGGTCCCGAATCGCCTCAGACTATGTGAATGGCCGCCGACCTCTTCGCTTTTGACGACGAACCCGAAGCTCGCAAACCCGAGCCGCCCAAGCCTGTCGCGGTGACCCCGCCTGCGGCTGCGTCCGTTATCGCCCCAACCCCCGCGCCGCCACCTGTTCAGGCCACAGCTACGACGGCGGCCGCCACCGGCTATTCCGCCTCATCCATCGAGGTGCTGGAAGGGCTTGAACCCGTTCGCAAACGCCCCGGCATGTATATCGGCGGCACCGACGAGCGCGCCCTGCACCACCTGTTCGCCGAAGTCCTGGATAACGCCATGGACGAGGCGGTGGCCAAACACGCCAAGCTGATCACCGTCGATCTGGACGCCGAGGGCTATCTGTCGGTGCGCGACGACGGACGCGGCATCCCGGTCGATCCGCATCCGAAACATCCCGGCAAGTCGGCGCTGGAAGTCGTCATGACCGTCCTCCACTCCGGCGGCAAGTTTTCCGGCAAAGCCTATGAAACCTCAGGCGGTTTGCACGGCGTCGGCGTCTCGGTCGTCAACGCCCTGAGCGAAAGCGTCGAGGTCACGGTCTGGCGCGACGGTTTCGAATGGAAACAGGCCTTCAGCCGCGGCCAAGTCCTGGCCCCGATCCAGCAGATCGGCCCATCCAAGAAGCGTGGCACCCTGATCCGCTTCAAGCCCGACGACGAAATCTTCGGCATGGGCGCGGCCTTCAAGCCCGCTCGTCTATTCCGCATGGCGCGGTCAAAGGCCTATCTGTTCCGCGGCGTTGAGATTCGCTGGACTTGCGCGCCACAGCGGATCACCGACGCCACACCGGAACAGGCCAGTCTGTGCTTCCCCGGCGGCCTCGCCGACGCCCTGATCGACCGTATCGGTCAGCTGGAGACAGTCACCCCTACCTTTGCCGGCCGCGCCGAGCGCCAGGGCGAGGCGGGCGCTTTCGAATGGGCCGTCACCTGGTCGCCGATTGGCTTTGGTGAATCGGACGGCTTTATCCAGTCCTACTGCAACACCGTCTCCACGCCCGATGGCGGCACGCACGAGGCCGGCTTCCGCGCCGCCCTGGTCAAGGGGCTGAAATCCTACGGTGAACTGACCAACGAGAAGCGCGCCGCGATCATCACGGCCGAGGACGTCATCGCCAATGCCGGCGCCCTGATCAGCGTCTTCATCCGTAATCCCGAATTCCAGGGCCAGACCAAGGACCGTCTGTCCTCGCCCGAGGGTGCGCGCATCGTGGAGCAACTTCTCCGCGACCCGCTGGACCACTGGCTGACCGAGAGCCCCAAACAGGCCAACGCCCTGCTCGGCTTCGTTGTCGATCGCGCCGAGGATCGGCTACGTCGCCGTAAAGACAAGGAGGTTCAGCGCGCCGCCGCCACCCGCAAGCTGCGCCTGCCCGGCAAGCTGTCGGACTGCAGCCGCCAATCGGCCCAAGGCACCGAACTCTTCATCGTCGAAGGCGATTCGGCGGGCGGCTCGGCCAAACAGGCGCGCGACCGCACCACCCAGGCGATCCTGCCCCTGCGCGGCAAAATCCTCAACGTCGCTTCCGCCACCGCCGACAAGCTGCGCGCCAATGTCGAACTGTCCGACCTACCCCTGGCCTTGGGCGTCCAGCCCGGCAACCGGTTCAATATCGACGACCTGCGCTACGAGCGGATCGTCATCATGACCGACGCCGACGTGGACGGCGCCCACATCGCGGCACTGCTGATCACATTCTTCTATCGCGTCATGCCCGAGACAATTCGCCAGGGCCGGGTCTTCATGGCCTTACCGCCCCTCTATCGAATTTCGGCCGGTCCCTTGAGCGAATACGCCCGCGACGACGCCCATCGCGACGAACTGCTGGCGACCGTGTTCAAGGGCAAAAAAACCGAGATCGGCCGGTTCAAGGGCCTGGGCGAAATGATGGCCTCCCAGCTGAAGGAGACCACCATGGATCCGAAGAAGCGCACCCTGGCCCGCATTACGGTGCCCGACGCCGAGGCCAGCATCGAGGATCTAGTCGAACGCCTGATGGGCAAGCGCGCCGACGCGCGCTTCCAGTTCATTCAGGAAAACGCTCAGTTCGTGAAAGAAGAACTCGACGTATAGGGGCCTCGCCGCCCTTCCAACGCAAGGCGACCCCTGACAAAAGGGGGCATGCAGACGCCCGCCCCCTCCGCCACCGTGCTTGACGAACTGAAGGCCGCGCTCGGTCCGGGCGGCTGGACCCAGGATCCTGATGTCATCGCGCCGCATCTGACCGAGTGGCGCAATCGCTGGACGGGCAATACGGCGATCCTGTTGACCCCGCGTTCGACGGAAGAGGTTGCGCGCGCTGTGACGATCTGCGCTCGAGAGGGCGTCGCCATCACGCCCCAAGGCGGCGGCACCGGCTTGGTCGGCGGCCAGATTCCCTTCGGCGAGGTCCTGCTGTCGACCCGCAAGATGCGCGCCGTCCGCGATGTGACTCCGCTTGACGACGCCATGACGGTCGAAGCCGGCCTGACCCTGCTGGAGGCGCAGCAGGCGGCGACAGCGGCCGGCCGCTATTTCCCGCTCAGTCTTGCAGCCGAGGGCTCAGCCACCATTGGCGGCGTCATCTCAACCAACGCCGGGGGCACCCAGGTGCTGCGTTACGGCATGATGCGCGACCTGGTGCTGGGCCTCGAGGCGGTCATGCCGAACGGCGAAATCTTCCGGGGCCTGAAGCGGCTGCGTAAGGACAACACCGGATACGATCTGAAACAGCTGCTGATCGGCGCCGAGGGCACGCTGGGCGTTGTCACCTCCGCCACCCTGAAACTCTTCCCCATCATGCGGTCGCGCGCCGTCGCGGTGGTCGGGCTGGAAACAGCCGCCGCCTCGGTCGAACTGCTCGCCCGCGCTAAGGCCGAGACCGGCGGCGGGGTCGAGGCGTTCGAGCTGATGAAGCGCCTCGGTATGGAAATGGTGCTCAAGAACATCCCCGACACCCGCGAGCCGCTGGACTCGACCCCCGACTGGTACGTCCTGATCGAGATCGCCTCGGGGACGCCCGGCGGCGCCGAGGCCCAGATGGAGGCCCTGCTGGAGGTCGCCTTCGAGGAAGGCCTGATCACCGACGCCGCCATCGCCCAGAACGACGCTCAGCGCGCCGCCTTCTGGCGTCTGCGCGAAGAACATTCGGCGGCGCTCAAGCCCGAGGGCGGCGGCTGGAAACACGACGTCTCCGTCCCCATCAGCCGCATCGCCGAATTCATCGACGAAGCCTCGGCCGCTATCGAACGCTTTCACCCCGGCGCCCGTATCTCTGTCTTCGGCCACGTCGGCGACGGAAATCTGCATTACGACATCCTGCCGGGCGTCGGTCAGGACATCCCTGCCTTCATCGGGCGCTGGAAGGAAGGCTCGCAAGTGGTTCACGACGTTGTCGGAACCTACGACGGGTCCATCTCCGCCGAACACGGGTTGGGCCGGCTGAAGACCGAAGAGGTCAAGCGCTACAAGTCGCCGCTCGAGATCGAAACCATGGCCGCCATCCGCCGCGCCATCGATCCGAAGCGGATCATGAACCCGTCGGTCCTTTTCTAGAACCGACGGGCGGGCAGCTTATCTGAACTTCCGCAGGCCTCTGGGGCCCTGGCGACCGGCGCCGGCGCGCTTGCCAAGCCAGTCTTTCCAGTCGGGCCAGTTGCGACGACGTCCGCCGCCGTCGGCCCATTCCGGTCCCGTTTCGGCGTTGAAGACGGTGATGTCGGCGAGGCCGCCCTGTTTGAAGCTTTGCAGCTTCATGCCCTTGCCGCGTCCCATCTCGGGCAGTTCAGCAAGAGGGAAGATCAGCGTCTTGATGTTCTCGCCGATCGTCGCGACGTGATCGCCGGTCACCCGCAGCACCGCCAGCATTTCGCCGTTCAGCACCTGTTTGCCGCCACGCTTCTGCGCCAGGGTGTCGTCTTCCGGTGCGATGAAGCCGTATCCGGCCTTTGATGCGATCAGAAGCTTGCCGCCCGGCTGATACGCCAGGACGTTGATGATCTCGGCCTTTTCGTCCAGATCGATCATCAGGCGCAACGGCTCGCCATGGCCACGTCCGGAGGCCAGCTTGTCCGCGCCGATGGTGAAGATGCGTCCGTCCGACGCCGCCACAAGCAGCTTGTCGGTCGTATAGGCCGGGACGAGGTAGGCGAGTTGATCGCCTTCCTTGAACTTCAGCTCCGACGGATCCTCCACCTTGCCCTTGGCGGCGCGAATCCAGCCGCGTTCCGACAGGATGACGGTGATCGCCTCGCGCGGGATGAAGGCCTCAGGCGTGACAAAGGCGGACGTATCCACCGCCTCGGCGATCGTGGTCCGGCGCGGAGAGATCAGCGCCTTGCGCACGGCCTCCAGCTCCTTGGAGATCGCCTTCCACTGCTTGCCTTCCGACGAAGTCAGCGCCTTCAGGTTGGCAAGTTCTTCCGACAGCGCATTGAATTCCTTTTCGATCGTCATCTCTTCCAGACGCGCTAACTGACGCAGTCGGGTGTCGAGGATGAAATCGGCCTGAACTTCCGTGAGGCCGAAGCGCGCGATCAGGACGGCCTTGGGCTGATCTTCCTCACGAACGATGCGGATCACTTCGTCCAGGTTTAGGAAGACGATGCGCAGGCCTTCCAGCAGATGCAGACGCTTCTCGACCCGCTCGATCCGCCATTGGGAACGGCGGTTCAGCACCTCGCGCCGATGATCCAGGAAGGCGCGCAGGCAGTCTTTCAGACCCATGACGCGCGGCGTGCCGCTGGCGTCCAGCACATTCATGTTGATCGGGAAGCGGACCTCCAGGTCGGACAGTTTGAACAGGCTTTCCATCAGCATTTCAGGCTCGATGGTGCGGTTCTTGGGCTCCAGGATCAGGCGGATGTCCTCGGCCGACTCGTCGCGTACATCGCCCAGCAGAGGCGCCTTCTTGTGCTCGATCAGGTCCGCCAGCGCCTCGATTAGTCGCGACTTCTGCACCTGATAGGGCATTTCGGTGACGATGATCCGCCAAACGCCGCGCCCCAGATCCTCGGTTTCCCAGCGCGCGCGAAGGCGCACCCCGCCCCTCCCCGTCTCATAGGCGTCCAGGATGGAGGCATGGCCTTCGACCGCTACGCCCCCGGTCGGGAAGTCGGGACCCGGCACATGCTGGACCAGGTCCTCAGTCGTCGCGTCCGGCCGCTCCAGCAGCAGTTGGCAGGCGTCGATCAGTTCGCCGACATTGTGCGGCGGGATCGAGGTGGCCATACCGACCGCGATGCCGGACGAACCATTGGCCAGCAGATTCGGGAAGCCGGCGGGCAGGACGATCGGCTCCTCGTCCTGATCGTCATAGGTGGGCCGGAAATCGACGGCTTCCTGATCAATGCCGTCCAGCAGCAGGACGGCAGCGGGCGTCAGCTTGCACTCGGTGTAGCGCATGGCTGCGGCGCTATCGCCGTCGATATTGCCAAAGTTTCCCTGACCATCGACCAGCGGATAACGCTGGGCGAAATCCTGGGCCAGGCGCACCAGCGCCTCATAGATTGAGGCGTCGCCGTGGGGGTGGTATCCGCCCATCACCTCGCCGACGACCTTGGCGCATTTGCGCGCCGCCGCCTGCGGGTTCAGCCGCATCTGATGCATGGCGTAGAGGATGCGCCGGTGCACGGGCTTGAACCCGTCACGCACGTCCGGCAGCGCGCGGTTCGTAATGGTCGATAGCGCGTAGGCCAGATAGCGGCGGCTGAGCGCCGTCTCCATCGGCTCGTCGATGATGCGACCGCCTTCCGGCGGCGGGGCGTGGATCGTCATGGCTCTGCGAATCGGGGATCGGAAGCGGGAAGTCTAGCCCGTAAGGCGCCAGATTGGGGGATAAGCGCGCTGGGGAGTCACCAAACCGCTCCGCCGTGCGTATGTGAGAGACACACCCTCGTCAGGCCGCGCCATGATCCTGTTCCTGCTGTCCTATCTCGCCGGCGTTCTGACCATCGTCAGTCCCTGCATCCTGCCGGTTCTGCCCTTCGTTTTCGCACGGGCAGATCGGCCGTTCATCCGCAACGGTCTGCCATTGTTGGTCGGGATGGCCGTGACCTTCGCGGGCGTGGCGACGCTGGCGGCGCTGGGCGGCGGCTGGGCGGTTCGAGCCAATGAGGTCGGGCGCTGGATCGCCTTGGCCGTCATGGCGGTGCTGGGCGTCAGCCTGCTGTTTCCGGCCATGGGCGATCGCCTGATGCGGCCGTTCGTGGCGGCGGGGTCCTGGCTGACCGATCGCGCCGAGCGCCAGGGCGGCGATCAGGGCGACGTGCGCTCGTCCCTGCTGCTCGGCGTCGCAACAGGGCTGCTCTGGGCGCCGTGCGCCGGACCCATTCTGGGTGTGATCCTGACGGGCGCAGCGCTTCAGGGCGCCGGAGTCGGAACGACGGTTCTGCTGTTGGCCTATGCAGCAGGCGCGGCGACATCCCTGGGTCTGGCCCTGTTGGTCGGCGGTCGCGTGTTCAAGGCCATGAAGGGCGCGCTAGGCGTCGGCGAATGGGTAAGGCGCGGCCTGGGCGTTCTGGTGCTGATCGGCGTGGTCATCATCGGCCTGGGGGCGGATACAGGACTGCTGACCCGGATTTCGGCCGCCAGCACGGGCCGGATCGAACAGGCGCTGCTGGGCGGGATCGGGCGCGGTATGCCGACGAACCAGGCCCCGGCCGATCTGGCCAATCTGCCCATCGAAGGGGTGATGCCGCCGCTGACCGGGGCGACGACCTGGATCAACACCCCGCCGCTCACGACCGAACAACTAAGGGGCAAGGTGGTTGTCGTCGATTTCTGGACCTACTCCTGCATCAACTGCATTCGCTCCATCCCCTACGTCCGCGCCTGGGCCGAGAAGTATAAGGATCAGGGTCTGGTGGTGATCGGCGTGCACACGCCCGAGTTCGCCTTCGAGAAATCCGAGGCCAACGTCCGCCAGAACATCCAGCGCCTTGGCATCACCTATCCGGTCGCCATGGACAACGAGTTCGCCATCTGGCGGGCGTTCAAGAACCAGTACTGGCCCGCCCACTACTTCATCGACGCCAAGGGGCAGATCCGTCACCACCATTTCGGCGAAGGCGACTATGCAGGCTCCGAACGCGTGATTCAGCAACTTCTGAAGGAAGCGGGCGCCGCAAACGTCGCCAGCAACGTCGTTACGGTCCAGGCGCAGGGCGCAGAGGCCGCCGCCGACATGGCCCGGGTCGAATCGCCGGAGACGTACGTCGGCTATGGCCGCGCCGAGAACTTCCGCTCTCCCGGCGGCCTGGCCAACGACGTGATCAAGGACTACGTCGCCGCGCCGCTGAAACTGAACGATTGGAGCCTTTCGGGCCGCTGGCGTGTGACGCGTGAGCATGCCGACCTGCAGACCGCTGGCGGCCGTATCGCCTTCCGCTTCAAGGCGCGCGATCTCCATCTGGTCATGGGGCCCAGCAAGCCGGGCGCACCCGTCCGATTCCGCGTCCGGATCGATGGCGCGGCGCCGGGCGCGAACGCCGGCAGCGACATCGACGCCCAAGGCCTTGGCCGGGTCGATGGCGAGCGACTGTACCAACTGGTCCGTCAAACGGGCGCGGTGCGCGAACGGACGTTCGAGATCGAGTTCCTGGATCCCGGCGTTCAGGTCTTCGCCTTCACCTTCGGCTAGAGCCGACCGGCGTCGCCGAGCTTGTCCAGCATCCACACGCGCGCAGGCGGCAGGGGCTTGTTCTGCGGGTGGAAGACGAACTGCTCCAGGAAATGCCCCGTCAGGTCGAACCCTGCCCGGACGTCGCCTTCGATCAGACCGGATTGCGCGCCCAGCATGAAGGGCGGCAGGGTCAGCATCTTGTCGGCATAGGGGGCGCCGGCGTCACGACTGACGGCCCGGCCCGTGCGGGGACTGACGTAGATCAAATCGTCGGCGGTGCCGGTCGCGGCGCATTTCGACAGGTCGAGCCCGAAGCCCAGGTCTTCAAGTAGGCCGGCTTCGAAACGCACGAAGATCGCAGGCCAGACCGCCGGCATTTCGAACGCCGCCATCAGCGCCTCGAACGCCAGAAAGACGCCGGGATGCGGCTCACGCTCCGGCAACGCCCCTTGAGTGACGCCTGCCGCCGCCGCCAGTCCGGTCAGCGCCAAGGCGTCGTCGAACAGGGCGCTGGGCCCCTCGCCAACCGGCTCCAGCCGCACCGCGCCGAGGTGATCCGAGGTGCGGGCTCGGTAATCGGCAACGACCCGCGCGCCCGCCTGCAGGAATGGCTTCATCTTGCGTGACGCGCCGCCCGCCACATAGGCAGAGCGCCTGCCGTGGTTCTCGGTCAGCAGATCGACCACAGCGCCCGTGTCGCCGTGGCTGCGCGCCGACAGGACGAACGCCTCTTCGTGGAAATCCATCAGTCCGCCGGATCCTGAGCGATCAGCCCGACCACGCTCTTGGCCTTGTCGTTCGGCACGGTGAAACTGAGCACATATTGCTCGATCTTCCAGCCATGGTCGGTCAGGCGCAGCACGCCTGAGCCTCGCGTCAGGCCATAGGCATCGTTGTCGAGCAACTCATCGAACCAGACGATGCAGCGGCAACCGCCCGGCGCCAGGGTCGCCACCCGGTCATGCGGGCGATAGGTCCAGCCTTTCCCTTGTGAGAAATAGGGCGTGGCGTAGGCGCGAAACTCAGCCAGTGACCAGCGCTCGGCCGCATCCGTGCCGATGAACCGGGCGTCAGGCGTGAACAGATCGAAATAGGCGTCGCTATCCGCATGCGAGGCCGCCGCGTGCATTCGGTCGAGAACAGCGCCCGCCTCGAGGACGGGATCGCCCGCAGCCTGCGTCGATGAAGCAAAAAGGACGAGAGCGGCAAGAAGAGCGATCATGGTCCCGTTCTACTCCTGTTCTCCTCGCCGGGAAACAGTCGGACGTCTCAGCGCGCCAGTGTCGTCGGAAACTCGTGGCCCAGGGCCTCGGCCATCGCCTGCTGGCTGATCAAGAAGACCTGGTCACGCAGGTGATAGTTGTTGGACAGGACGATCACCGTCACGTCGGCGTCCGGCTGATAGAGCATCAGGTTGCGGAATCCGCCCCAGCTGCCGGTGTGGTAGATCTGGCGGTCCTGGAAGCTGGGCCGCACCTGATCGCCAAGACGGTTGGCGAAGATGCCAAAACCCCAGTCCCGACGCGGATGGCTGCGTTCGTTCGGTTTTGTGTCGGCCGGCGCGTGATCGGCCAGCATCTGTTGATAGCTGGCGGGGGTCAGCAGGCCGCCGCGGTGCAGCGCCCTTTGCCAGACCAGCAGATCGTCCAGCGTTGAATAGACCGCGCCGGCGCCCGCCACGATAGAGGTGTTGGCGTTCGGCTGGGCCGCCAGACCGCCGGGGAAGTTGGCGTAGCCCATGATGACGCGGTGATCGCCGCCATCGAGATCAAGCCCGCTATCCTTCATGCCGAGAGGCTTGAAGAAGGTCTCGCGCATATAGGTCTGGAAGGGCTTGCCGCTGGCCTTTTCGACGATGGCGGCGGCCAGATTGAAACCGGCGTTGTCGTACTGAACCTTGGCGCCCGGCTCGAACTGAAGGCCGAACCGTTTCGAATCCTCGGTCAGTTCGTCCAGCGTCGCTGGCGTCGTGCGGCGCATGCCCCAACCGGGCCGCGCCATCAGGTCGGGAATGCCCGAAGTATGCGACAGCAGGTGGCTGATGCGGATCGGCGCCCAGGCCTGCGGACAGGGCTGGATCCATTTGCAGACCGGATCGGAGACGTTCAGCTTGCCCTCGTCTTGAAGCTTCAGGATCGCCGTTGCCGTGAACTGTTTAGAGATCGAGGCCAGACGGAAACGCGAGCCCAGCGCCAGCGGCTGATTCTGCTCGTAGTTGGCCTTGCCATAGACCTGGCGGAACAGGACCTTGTCGCCCTTGGCCACCAGAACCGCGCCCATGAAGCGGCCTGAAGCGGCTTCGCGATCCAAGCGCGCCGCCAGTTGCGGCAGTTCCTGAACCACGACCACCGGTGGTCGTGGCGGCGCATCGGCGCGCTCGGTCGCCAGTTCCACATCGGTCTTGGGGGCCACGGCCGTGGCGATGCCGCCCCAGACCGCGCCGCCAAGGATCAGCGCCCCAAGGACGCCCAGAACGAGCCGGGGATGCCCCCCGGCGGTACGCGGCACATCAAACACAGGAACTCAGACGTCGAAATCCAGACCGAACTGGGCATAGAGGGCGCGGCTGTCCTGCCACTTCGGATCGACCTTGACGGTCAGGAACAGGTGCACCTGGCGGCCCAGGATTTCGTTCAGCTCCTCGCGCGCCTTCTGGCCGATCCATTTCAGGGTCTGGCCGCCCTTTCCCAGCACGATGGGCCGCTGGCTCTCGCGCTCGACATAGATGGTCTGTTCGATCCGGGCCGAGCCGTCGGCGCGATCCTCGAAACTGGTGGTCTCCACCGCCGCAGAATAAGGCAGCTCTTCATGGACGCGCAGATAGACCTTCTCGCGCGTGATCTCCGCCGCAAGAACCCGCACCGGCACGTCGGCGGCCTGATCCTCGGGATACAGCCACGGCCCCTTGGGCATGGACAGGGCCAGACGTTGCTTCAGGTCCTCGACGCCGTCGCCATTGGCCGCCGAGATCATATAGACCTCGGAGTAAACTCCGCTTTCGAACAGCTTCTGCGACAGCGCCAGCAGGGTGTCGCGGCGCATGCCGTCGATCTTGTTCAGCGCCAGAACAACCTTGGTCCCGGTGGCCTGCAGGTTGGCGATGATGGTCTCGGTGTCCTCGGCCGAGCGACGATCGGCCGCCGTGCCCTCTCGGCCTTCGGCGTTGATGTGCGACTGGGCGTCGATCAGGTGAACGACGATGTCCGCATCTTCTGCTCCGCCCCAGGCTGAAGCGACCATGGCTCGGTCCAGGCGACGACGCGGCGTGAAGATGCCGGGCGTGTCCACCAGCACGATCTGGGCGTCGCCTTCCATGGCGATGCCGCGCACGGGAAAGCGCGTCGTCTGCACCTTTTGCGTGACGATCGAGACCTTGGATCCGGTCAGCCGGTTCACCAGCGTGGACTTGCCGGCGTTGGGTGCGCCGATGATGGCGGCAAAGCCTGCGCGCTGGTTTTCGATATCGGTCAAATGACGCCTTCACGTTTGAGGAGAGCCGTTGCGGCCGCCTTCTCCGCCTCCTGACGCGAACGCCCTTGCGCGGTCAAGGGCTGCACGTCCTGCACGGACACTTCGACGGTGAATGTCGGCGCATGGTCCGAACCCGTCCGATCGGCGACGCGATAGGTCGGCAGCGGCCGCCCCAACCCTTGCGCCCATTCCTGAAGCGCCGATTTCGGATTGGTCACGGTGCGGGATGGCGGCGCCGACAGTTCGTCGGACCAGGCCCGTTCGAACACGGCCTTGGCGGCATCCAGTCCCCCGTCCAGATAGACGGCCGCCAATATGGCCTCGACCGCATCGGCAATGACGCCGGCCTTGCGCCGCCCGCCGGTCTTGGTCTCGCCGGGCGAGAGCCGCAGCGCAGGCCCCACGCCCAGGGCTTCGCCCACGCGGGCGCAGGCCCCCTTGTCGACCAGGGCGTGCAGGCTGGACGATAGCTGGCCCTCGTCCGCCGTCGGAAACTGGGCCGACAGCCGCTCGGCGACCAGAAGACCCAGAACCCGGTCGCCCAGGAATTCCAGCCGCTCGTTGTCGCGTGGACCGTGGATGCCGGCCGGCGCCCCCTCGCCCACGCTGGCGTGGGTCAGGGCGCGCTCCAGCAGGGCCTTGTCCTTGAACCTGTGTCCCAGGCGCGTTTCCAGCGCCGCGACCGCTTCGGCTCTCAGATTGGCCATCAGTGGAGGACGTTGAAGAACCGGTCGAGCCGCACGTTCAACCAAGTCCAAGGCTTCACGAACGACGAACCGGGCTTCCACGAGAACAGGATGATCTGCGCCTTGCCGACCAGGTTTTCGGCCGGGACCATGCCGACGCCGCTGGACTGTTCGACGCGGCTGTCGATCGAATTGTCGCGGTTGTCGCCCATCATGAAGTAGTGACCGGCCGGGACTTCATAGACCGGGGTGTCGTCCAGATCGTTTCCGGGACCGAAGTCCTGGGTCATGAAGCTCTTGCCTTCCGGCAGGGTCTCGCGAACCTCCGTCACCGGGCGCGGGCCGAAGATGTCGTTGATCTCCTGCTCGCTGACCACGACGTCCTGCACAGGCTTGTCGTTGATATACAGCTTGTTGGCGATCATCTGGATACGGTCGCCGGGCAGGCCGATCACGCGCTTGATGAAATCGGTCTTGTTGTCGCGCGGCAGCTTGAACACGACGATGTCGCCGCGCTTGGGGGCCGAGCCTATGATCCGCCCGTCGAACAGCGGCGGGCTGAACGGGATCGAGTGCTTGGAGAAGCCATACGACCACTTGGAGACGACGATATAGTCGCCTTCATACAGGTTCGGCTCCATGGAGGCCGAAGGAATGGTGAAGGGCTGGAACAGGAAGATGCGCAGCACCATCGCGATCAGCAGGGCGAAGACGATGGTCTTGAAGATTTCGCCGGTTTCGCTGGCCGCCGAAGCCGCCTTGTCACCGCCGTTGGGCGTCTTGGCATAGACCTTGTGGTTCGCCGTCGTCGGCTCCTGCACCGACTTGACCGGAGCGTCTGCCTCCGAGGCCGCAAATCGTTCTTCGGGGGTGGCGTCGCGATTGGCGTCGTCGGGCTTTTGGTCTTCGCTCATGCGATCAGGCATCCTCGCCGCGTCC
>NZ_DAMBJX010000043.1:0-24114 GCF_032067225.1 Brevundimonas vesicularis
GTCCGAACACTGGCGGCCAGCGTCCCGACCGCCCCGAAGGCGGCTGGAACCGACCCGATCGGCCCGACCGCCCAAATGCTGGCGGTCAACGCCCCGACCGTCCGGGCTCGGGCTGGAACAACGGTCGTGACCGCGACCGTCAGCACCGCGAGTTCCGCCAGCGCTTCAACGGCGATCAATGGCGGCGGGATTTCTATCGCAACCACCGCTCGGACTGGTGGCGCAATGATCGGCGCTTCAGGGGTTACAACGGCGTTCGCGTCGGCTTCTACTTCGCGCCGGGCTGGGGCTACTACAGTGTGCCGCGCTCCTATTGGGGTCGGTCGTGGTCGGTCGGTCAGTATCTGCCGGACGTCTTCTGGCGCTATCAGTTGAACGACTGGCGCACCTACGGTCTGGGCTATCCGCCCGAGGGCACACGCTGGGTCTCGGTCGATAACACTCTGTATCTGATCGACGAATACGACGGCTATATTATCGACGTCATCCGTGACGCCTGGCGCTGGTAACAGCCTGACGATTTTGCACATCCGCCCGACGGCCCCGCGCCGTCGGGCTTTTTTATTGCCCCGCTTCGCTAAAGGATTGCGAACCGTGACCTTCCCGTGACCTTGTTCCGGTGCGACATCTTGTCATGCGTCATTGGATCGCCAGGTATTCGAAGCCCTCAGCTGCGCCACAAACGCCGTTCAGCCGAGATCAGCTTCAGCAATCAGCGCTTGAAACGACTTGAGACCCGCCGGACGAAAATCGGCCGCGATGCGCTCCGACGCTGGTCTTCGTCGCCATTCACGATGACGTCCGGAAGTTTTTCCGGATAGCGTTTCAACCGAAGGACATGTCCCGATGAAGATCGCACTGACCGCCCTGGCCGCCTCGATGCTGCTGGCCGGCGCCGCAACCGCCCAGCAAGCGCCCAGCGCGCCGCCGCCTCCGCCGCCCCCGCCGGTCGATCATCAGACTCCGCACCATCCGGCCCCGCCGCCGATTGATCCCGCCGTGCCTGCGCCGCCCGCGCCCCCGGCGCCGCCCCCTGTCGATGAGTCCGCTCCTCCTCCGCCGCCTGCCCCGCCCGCTGCGCCAGCGCCGACCGACCCGGATGCCCCCGTCCCGCCTGCGCCTCCGGCTCCCCCTGCACCGCCGACGCCGCCCGTCCCGCCGTCAGCCTAAACACAGAATTGAAAAGGCCCTGCGGAGCGATTCGCAGGGCCTTTGCTTTTAGTCCGACGCCTCGCCTTACAGGCCCAGCTTGGCCTTCAGGATGTCGTTGACCGCCGCCGGATTGGCCTTGCCGCCCGTGGCTTTCATGACCTGACCGACGAACCAGCCGATGGCCTGGGGCTTTTCAGCCACGGCTGCCGCCTTGTCCGGGTTGGCGGTGATGATCTCGTCCACGGCCTTTTCGATGGCGCCAGTGTCCGTGACCTGTTTCAAGCCGTGCTTCTCGACCACCTCGGCCGGCGAGCCCTCGCCGTTCCAGACGTGGTCGAAGACTTCCTTGGCGATCTTGGACGAGATGACGTTCGTCTCGATCAGCTCCACCAGTTGCGCGACATGCGCCGCCGGCAGCAGGTTCTCGCTGAAGTCCTTGCCCTCGGCCGCCAGGCGCGCCGAAACCTCATTGGTGACCCAGTTCGAAACCAGCTTGGCGTCCCGTCCCTTGGCGGCGGCTTCGAAATAGTCGGCCTTGGCCTGTTCCGAGATCAGCACGATGGCGTCATATTGCGACAGGCCATAGTCGGCCATTAGGCGCTTGCGCTTGTCGTCCGGCAACTCGGGCAGCGACGCCTTGATCTCGGCGATCCAGGCCTCTTCCAGATCCAGCGGCAGCAGGTCGGGATCGGGGAAGTAGCGATAGTCCTGCGCCTCTTCCTTGGACCGCATCGAGCGCGTCTCGCCGGCCGTCGGGTCGTACAGGCGCGTCTCCTGAGTGATCGAACCGCCGTCCTCCAGGATCTCGATCTGGCGGCGCGCCTCATACTGGATCGCTTGAGAAATAAAGCGGAAGCTGTTGACGTTCTTGATCTCGCAGCGCGTCCCCAGATAGCCGAAGTCGCCCGTCGCCTTGAACTTGTCGTAGTTGCCGGCCCGGCAAACCGACACGTTCACGTCGGCCCGCAGATTGCCCTTCTCCATGTCTCCGTCACAGGTGCCCAGATAGATCAGGATGGTCCGGATCTTCTTCACATAGGCCACCGCCTCATCCGGCGTGCGCAGGTCGGGCCGCGACACGATCTCCATCAGCGCCGTGCCGGCCCGGTTCAGATCGACGTAGCTTTCGGTCGGCGACAGGTCGTGGATCAGCTTGCCCGCATCCTGCTCCAGGTGCAGCCGCTCGATGCCGACGTTGAAGAAGCTGCCGTCCTCGGCCTCCACCTCGACCACGCCCTCGCCCACGATGGGGTAATAGAGCTGACTGATCTGATAGCCGGTCGGCAGGTCGGGATAGAAGTAGTTCTTGCGGTCGAACTGGCTGCGGCGGTTGATCTGCGCGCGCAGGCCCAGGCCCGTCTTCACCGCCTGTTCGACGCAGTGTTTGTTCAGCGTCGGCAGCATGCCGGGAAAGCCTGCATCGACCAGCGATACCTGCTCGTTCGGTCCCGCGCCAAAGCCGACGGCGGCGCCCGAGAACAGCTTGGCCTTCGACGCCACCTGGGCGTGGATTTCCAGGCCCATGACGATTTCCCAATCGCCGGTGCGGCCTTTGATGGTCTTGGTATTGTCGCTCATGCTCACCACCACTTGCCCGGCTTGGCCGTGAAGCCCGCCGCCCGTTCCAGCGCGGCGCCGACCTGGAAGACCGTCGCCTCGTCCAGCGCCTTGCCGATGACCTGAAGCCCCAGCGGCAGACCGCCGGCGTCCACGCCCGCCGGCACCGAAATGCCCGGCAGGCCGGCCAGATTGGTCGTCACCGTGAAGACGTCGTTCAGATACATGGTCAGCGGGTCGATCTGCTTGTCGCCCAGCGCGAACGCAGCCGACGGCGTGGACGGCGTCAGGATGGCGTCCACCTGGCCCCAGACGTTGTCGAAGTCCTCTGCGATGCGGCGACGCACTTTCAGCGCCTTGACGTAGTAGGCGTCGTAGAAGCCGGCCGATAGCACATACGCGCCGATGGTCAGGCGACGTTGGACCTCCTTGCCGAAGCCCTCGGCGCGCGAGGTCGCATACAGATCGTCCAGCGACTTGAAATCCTCCGCCCGGTGCCCGAACCGCATGCCGTCGTAGCGGGCCAGGTTCGAAGACGCCTCGGCCGGCGCCACGATATAATAGGTCGGCAGGGCGTATTTGGTGTGCGGCAGGCTGATCTCGACGATCTCGCAGCCGGCGTCCTTCAGCCAGGCCACGCCTTGGTCCCAAAGGGCTTGAATCTCGGCCGGCATCCCATCCACGACATATTCGCGCGGCACGCCGATGCGCAGGCCCTTGACCGACTGGCCGACCGACTGGGTCCAGTCGGGCGTGGCGATGTCCAGGCTGGTCGAATCCTTGGCGTCGAACGAGCACATGGATTGCAGCAGCAGGGCCGCGTCCTCGACCGTCTTGGTGATCGGACCGGCCTGATCCAGCGACGAGGCGAAGGCCACCATGCCGAAGCGGCTGGCGCGGCCATAGGTGGGCTTGATCCCGACCGTGCCGGTGAAGGCGGCCGGCTGGCGGATCGAACCGCCGGTGTCCGATGCGGTGGCGGCCAGGCACAGGTCGGCCGCCACAGCCGAGGCCGAACCGCCCGACGAACCGCCCGGCGTCAGTTCGGCGTTGGAGCCGGTCGATTTCCACGGGTTCTTGACCGGACCAAAGGCCGAGGTCTCGTTGGACGAGCCCATGGCGAACTCGTCCATGTTCAGCTTGCCCAGCATGACCGCCCCGTCGCGCCACAGATTGGCGGTGACGGTCGATTCATAGGGGGGCGTGAAGCCGCGCAGCATGTTGGAGCCGGCCGTCGTCTGCACGCCCTCGGTGCAGAACAGGTCCTTGATCCCCAGGGGCGCGCCTTCCAGCGCTCCGCCCTCGCCGGAGGCGATGCGGGCGTCCGACGCGCGCGCCATCTCCATCGCCTTGTCCGCCGTCACCTCGACATAGGCGTTCAGCGTCGGGTTCGCGGCCTCGATACTCGTCAGGAAGGCCTGGGTGATTTCGGCCGAGGAGAATTCCTTGGCCTTCAGCCCGTCGACGGCGCCCTTCAGGGTCAGTTTGGTCAGGTCGCTCATGACTATTCGACCACCTTGGGCACGACGAAGAATCCATCCGCCGACTTGGGCGCATTCGACAGGACCGCATCGACCTTGGCGCCGTCGGTGACGACGTCGTCGCGCAGGCGCAGCGGCTGGGCGACGTTCGAGGTCATCGGCTCCACGCCTTCGACATCCACCTGATCCAACTGCTCGATCCAGGCCAGGATGCCGTTCAGCTCCTGCGCCAGCGGCTCCAGCCGGTCCTCGGGGGTCTTGATGCGGGCGAGATGCGCAACCTTGCGCACCGTCGCAGCGTCGATGGCCATGCGGCCCTCCAACACACAAATGAAAACGAAGCGGTCGGATTAGCCGCCCGCACTGGGATTCACAAGGATCAGCCGCCCGTCGTCAGGCGTGATCTCACTGCGACGTGCTCACGGACACGGCATCCGGCGGCGTCTCGCCGCTTGAGGGGAAGTCGATCTGCACCGTGCGCTCCACCTTCAGGATATCGCCGTTCGGCCCCGCCGTGTCCTGACGCACCGCGAGGACCACGCGCCCGCCTTTCGCCTCGACGACCTTCCATTCGGCGTAGTCGCCCAAAGGATAGGCGCGCCAGCCCTCGGCCGAACCGCCGAACAGGGCGAAATAGGTCACCAGACCATTCACCGCCGGATCGCCGCCTGACAGGCTGAAGACCTTGGCGTTCTGATCCGGCAGGGCCTGCAACTGCGACACGTCGGCCGCCGTGCCGATGTCTTCGCGCGCAGCGGCCGCTCGCCGTTCGGCAGGCCCGACCGGCTTGGTGGTCGGGGGCGTGACCGCGCGTGTGATGGCGGCCGGCGTCGGCGCGACTGCCGCAGTCTGGGTATCCTGTGCGGCCGGGGTCTTCGCCGGCGCGTCGGACTGTCCGCAACCGCTCAGCACAAGCCCGAGAGCCGTCATCGCTGCTGTCGCTATGCGCATGTCATCGTCCTTCCTGTCCATCATCGTCACCATCGCCTTTGACTTCGGCCCGCGCCAGTCCTAACCGCAGGCCGTGCCCGTCCTCGACCTCCTCGACCTGCCCGCTGCCTGCCCGCCCGACACGCCGTGGATGGGGCTGGATCTGGGCGAGAAGACCATCGGCGTCGCCGTGTCGGATTCCACGCGCCTGATCGCCTCGCCGCTAGAGCTGATCCGCAAGTCCAAGTTCACGCAGGAAGCCGAACACCTGTTCAAGCTGATGGCGCATCGCAAGGTTTCGGCCCTGGTCATCGGCCTGCCCGCCAACATGGACGGCACCGAAGGTCCGCGCGCCCAGTCGTGCCGCGCCTTCGCCCGCAATCTGGAGCGGCTGCGGCCCGTCAACATCGCCTTCTGGGACGAGCGCCTGTCCACCAGCGCGGTCGAGCGCTTCCTGATCGAGGATCTGGACCTGAACCGCAAACGCCGCGCCCAGGTCGTGGACCGCACCGCCGCCGCCTGGATTCTGCAAGGGGCGTTGGACCGGGTTCGGGATCAGGCGACCTGGGTTTGACGGCCCTGATCGCCGGCGTCCTGCCGGTCTTTCTCATGATCGCCCTGGGTTACGGCCTCAGAAAGTCCGGCTTCCTGCCCGATGAGGCCTGGCGCCCAATCGAGAAGCTGTCGATCAACATCTTCTATCCCAGCTTCCTGATCCCCGCGATCTGGCACGCCGACCTCGCCGGCGGCGGCGCGACCGTGGCGGGCGCTGCGGCGGTGGGCGCGACCCTGATCGTGGCGGCGGCGACCTTGGCGGCCAAGCCCCTGATCACACTGGACGGCCCGGCCTACACCAGCGTCTTTCAGGGCGTGATCCGCTGGAACAGCTTCGTCTTCGTGCCGGTGATCCAGTCGGTCTATGGCTCGGAAGGCACGGCGCTGGCCGCGGTCGCCATCGCCTTCATCATTCCCGTCACCAACATCGCCTGCGTCGCCGTGCTGGCGAAATGGGGTTCGCTGCGGCGCGAACCTTCGGTCGTCGGCCTGATCAAGTCGATGCTGGCCAATCCGATCCTGCTGGCCTGCCTGATCGGCTTGGCGCTGAACCTGTTGCGCGTGCCGCTGATCCCTGGCCTGTCGGATGCGATGGACCTGCTGGGCGCCGCCGCCCTGCCGCTGGGCTTGATCGTCGCCGGGGCGGGGCTGTCCTTCGCCGAGGTCAAACGACGCCGCACGACCATCGCCGCCGTCAGCTTGGTCAAGCTAGGCGTCATGCCGCCGCTGATGTGGTTCATCGCCTGGACCCTGGGCGGCGACAGCCTGGCGCAGGGCATCGCCCTGATCTGCGGCGCTGCGCCCGGCTCGGCCGCCTCCTACATCCTGGCGCGTCAGATGGGCGGCGACGCGCCCCTGATCGCCGGCGTCATCGCCCTGACCACCGTGGGCAGCGCCGTGGTCATTCCCATCCTGCTGGCCCTGTTCCACTTCACCTGACTGGCGCCGCACACTGGCAATGGGAGCGACTCCCGCCTATAGCCGCGTCTCGATGACCCAGCCCGCACAAGTCACCGATCAGACCATCCGCGACCGGCTGGTTCCGTTCCCCAAACCGCACTTCCTGGCCGCATCGGACCTCGATCCGTATGTGACGCCGCAGTTGCTGGACCTGGGCGACGCCTTCGTCGACTTCAATCGCCAGTCGTCCAAGGCCCTGGACCTGCTGCACGGCCGCACGGTCGTGAACCTGTTCTTCGAGAACTCGACCCGCACCTCCTCTTCTTTCGAGATCGCCGCCAAGCGGTTGGGCGCCGACGTCGTGACCATGCCGGTCGCCTCTTCCTCGGTGAAGAAGGGCGAAACCCTGATCGACACGGCGGTGACGCTGAACGCCATGAAGCCCGACATCCTGGTCATCCGCCACTCGGCCTCGGGCGCGGCGGAGCTGCTGAGCCAGAAGGTCGGCTGCGCCGTGGTCAACGCCGGGGACGGCCGCCACGAACACCCGACCCAGGCCCTGCTGGATTTGCTGTCCATGCGCCGCGCCTTCGGCGATGTGACCAGCCTGACCGTCGCCATCTGCGGCGACATCACCCACAGCCGCGTGGCGCGATCCAATGTTGCCCTGCTGCAGATGATGGGGGCGCGCGTCCGCCTGATCGGCCCGCCGACCCTGGTGCCCGGCGACGCCGACCGCTGGGGCTGCGAGGTCTTCCATGACATGCGCGAAGGTCTGAAGGGCTGCGACGTGGTCATGATGCTGCGCTTGCAGCTGGAGCGGATGGCCGGCGCCCTGATCCCCTCGACCCGGGAATATTTCCGCTTCTGGGGCCTGGACCGCGAGAAGCTGGCCTGGGCCAATCCGGGCGCTCAAGTCATGCATCCCGGGCCCATGAACCGCGGCGTCGAGATCGATTCCGACGTGGCCGACGACCTGGACGTCTCGCTGATCCAGGATCAGGTCGAGATGGGCGTCGCCGCCCGCATGGCCGTGCTGGCCTCCCTCTCCGCCCGTTGGGGAGACGCCCGATGACCACTGTCGCCATCATCAACGCCCGTCTGCTGGATCCCGCCTCCGACTATGACGGCCCAGGCGGCCTGCTGATCCAGGACGACCGCATCAGCCGCGTGATCCACGGCCCGACGCCGGACGTGGCGGCGGATCAGATCATCGACGCCGACGGCCACTGCCTCGCGCCCGGCCTGATCGACATCCGGGTCAAGACTGGCGAACCCGGCGCCGAGCCCAAGGAGACGTTGAAGTCCGCCAGCCTGGCCGCCGCCGCCGGGGGCGTGACGACCATCGTGGTCCAGCCCGACACCGATCCCGCCGTCGACGACCCGGCGATGATCGACTTCATCCAGCGGCGCGGCGCGGCGCTGAACCTCGTCAACGTCCGCGCCGCCGGCGCTGCGACCAAGGCCCTGGACGGCCAGCGCATGGCCGAGATCGGCCTGATGGACGAGGCCGGCGCCCTTTATTTCACCGACGGCGACAAGGTCATCGTCAACAGCCGCACCCTGCAACGGGTGATGAGCTACGCCGCCGCCTTCAACGCCCTGATCGCCTGCCGACCGGCCGACCCCTGGCTGACGGAAGGCGCGGTCGCCGCCTCCGGAGAACTGGCCACGCGCCTGGGCCTTTCCGGCAGCCCTGCCATCGCCGAGCGGATCGGGCTGGAGCGCGACCTGGCCCTGGTCGAACAGACCGGCGCGCGGTTCCTGGTGGATCAGATTTCGACCGAGGGCGCGTTGGACACCCTGGCCCGCGCCCGCGCCAAGGGGCTGGAGGTCGCCGTCAGCGTCTCGATCAATCACCTTTGCTTCAACGAGGTGGACATCGGCGATTACCGCACCTTCTACCGGCTGGATCCACCCCTGCGCTCCGAGGCTGATCGCCAAGCCCTGATCGAAGCCGTGCGCGAAGGCCTGATCGACGTCATCACCTCCGCCCACGCCCCGGCCCCGGCCGAGGACAAGCGCCGTCCCTTCGCCGAGGCCGCGCCGGGCGCGATCGGCTTGGAGACTTTGCTGCCCGCCGCCCTGACCCTGCATCACGAAGACGGTCTGGATTTGCTCGACGTGCTTCGTCCCCTGACCCAGGGGCCCGCCGCCCTGCTCGGCCTCGACGCGGGCGTCCTGGCCGAGGGCGCCCCTGCCGACGTCATCCTGTTCGACGCCGGCGCGCCGGTCATCATCGACGCCGACGCCCTTCACTCCAAGTCCAAGAACTCCCCGTTCGACGGCCGCCGACTTCAGGGCAAGATGATCGGCACCTGGGTGGGCGGTCGCAAGGTCTTCTAAGGCTCAGATCAGCGCGGCCGCGCGCACGTCGCGGCCTTGGCCACCTCGGCGCCCAGCACCGATTTGACGTTCAGCGGCGTGTCGGTGGCGATCACGGTGACGCCCTGGCGCACCAGATCGCGGTATTCCGAGACGTCCCCGTCGGCGGCGTAGCGGTCGTCGCGGCGCACGCCCTCGGCGCCCAGGGTGCCGAACTGAACCTCGACGCCGGCCTCGCGCAGGGCGCGCCACAGCGCCGGACGCTCCTCGCGCGTGCCGGTCCAGGCTAGGATCTGCGCCGGGTTCAGCCCGCTCAGATCCTCCACACCGCTTAGCCCGGCTGAGATCATCATCTCCGGCGCCATGGCCGCCACCGCCCGCGCATCGGCGTCATTATAGGTGATCAGGATCACCCGGTTTCCGGCCCGCGACTGGCGCACCTGATCGATTACCGCTCGCGCCAGATCGACCGTGGTCTCACCGTCGGCGGGTTTCAGGTCGATGCTGGCGATGGCCCCCACGCGTCCGGCGGCGTCGAGCGCCTCGCCCAGCGTCGGCGGCGCGGCGCGCGTCAGGGCGCCGTCCGACGCCTTCAGCCGCGCCTGTTTCACCTGGGCCAGCGTCAGGTCCGCGACCCGCCCGCGCCCCGTGGTCGTCCGGTCCATGGTGTCGTCGTGCATCAGAACCAATCGCCGGTCCTTGGTCAGGACAGCGTCCAGTTCCAGGATCGCATTGGGGATCGCTCGGCCTGTCGCCTCGATGGCGGCGATGGAATTCTCGGGCTGGTCCAGCGCCGAAACCGCCCGGTGCGCCGAGATCGCCACGCCGCCGTCCCGCACGCAGTCGAAATAGGCCGCCAAGGCCGGACCCGATGACGGCGCAGACGCCATCGGCGGAGCGCCCACGCAACCTGTCGTCGAAAGCAGCAGCAGGGTCGCGGCGGCGGCGGAAATACGGGTCATGGATCGGCTCCGGAAAGACGCGCGGACCAAACGCTGCGCCGATCATCGGGTCAAGAGGTCGGATCGCCCTTGCTCCCGGCCGCCCCGCGACGCATTTTGCCGCAACGACACGCGGGGAGCGAATCAACGTGCAGGATCTAGTGGCCCCGGCTCTCGGGACCTTGGCGCTGGTGGCGCTGGGCGGCTATCTGCTCGGCTCGATTCCGTTCGGCGTGGTGATCACGCGTGCAGCCGGCGCCGGCGACGTGCGCAACATCGGCTCGGGCAATATCGGCGCGACCAATGTCCTTCGCACCGGCCGCAAGGATTTGGCCCTGGCCACCTTGCTGCTGGACGCCGGCAAGGGCGCGGTCGCCCTGCTGATCGCCCGTCATCTGTTAGGCAGCGAACTGGCCGGCGCCATCGCCGGCGGCGCGGCCTTCCTGGGCCACCTCTTTCCCGTCTGGCTGGGCTTCAAGGGCGGCAAGGGCGTCGCCACCTTTTATGGCCTGTTGCTGGCCGCCGCCTGGCCGCTTGGCCTGATGGCGGGGGCGGTCTGGCTGCTCTGCGCCTTCCTGTTCCGCTATTCGTCGCTGGCGGCGCTCATTTCATCGGCGACCGCGCCGCTGCTGGCGCTTCTGCCGCTCGCCGTCGTCGGCCTGCCGGTCAGCCTACCCATCCTCGCTTTGACCGTCTTCGCCGCGGTCCTGATCTGGGTTCGACATCACCAGAACATCGCCCGGCTGTTGAAGGGCGAGGAACCGCGCATCGGGGCCAAGAAGGCGTGAGCCTGGACCCGGCCGAACGCTTCGCCCGGCTGCGGCTCGCCCGCACCGACCGCATCGGCCCCGTCGCCTTCACTCAACTGATCGGCCGCTACGGCTCGGCCGTCAGTGCGCTGGACGCCCTGCCCGATCTGGTGCGCAAGTCCGGCGCCGCCTCCATTCCGCCCCCCGTCGAGGCGGTCGAACGCGAGATCGCCGCCGGCGAAGCCATCGGCGCGCGCCTGCTGGTGCTGGGCGATTCCGACTATCCCGAAATGCTGGCCGCGCTCGATCCGCCGCCGCCGATCCTGTGGACGCGCGGCCGCGTCGACCTGCTGAACCAGCCTTCGGTCGCCATCGTCGGCGCCCGCATCGCCTCGGCGGGCGGTCAACGGATCGCACGCGGCCTGGCGCAGCAACTCGGTCAGGCCGGGCATGTCGTCGTCTCGGGCATGGCGCGCGGCATCGACGCCGCCGCCCACGAAGGCGCCCTGGCGACCGGCACTGTCGCGGTCCTGGGCGGTGGCGTGAACGACATCTATCCGTCCGAACACGCCGACCTCTACGCCCGTCTGACGGAACAAGGCTGCGTCGTCTCCGAAAGCCCGGTCGGCGCCCGCGCCCAGGCGCGCGACTTCCCGCGCCGCAACCGCATCATCTCGGGCCTGTCGCGCGGCGTCGTGGTGGTCGAGGCCGAGGTTCGGTCCGGCTCCCTGATCACCGCCCGTCTCGCCGCCGAACAGGGTCGCGATGTCTTCGCCGTACCCGGATCGCCTTTGGATCCCCGCGCGCGCGGGCCGAACGAACTGCTGCGCCAGGGCGCCATCCTGTGCGAGGGGATCGAGGACATCGACCGCGCCTTCAACACCCTGCGCACCCTGCGCGAGCCGCCGGCCGATCCGATGCGATTCGACGGCGACATCGACGACGCCTTCCTCGACCGCGTCGCCGCCCTGCTGTCGCCGACACCCACCCCGCGCGACGAGATCGCCCGCGCCCTAAACGCGCCGGTGTCTCAGGTCGCCGCCGCCCTGCTGGAACTCAGCCTGACCGGCCGCGCCAATCTGCTGCCCGGCGGTCTGGCTTCTCTTTAGATCGGCGGATGACCCGCCACGCCAGCCGCCTGTTCCAGCAAGCTGGCCAGCCGCACGTCGCCCTCGTCCCGCGCCAGCCGCGCCATTTCCAGCGCCATGGCGCCGATATATTCCCGCGTCGGAAAGGCCGCCGCTTCGATATGCGCCTGGCGATCCGTTTCGCAGGCCGATTGAGGTTGCGCCGTCGCCATGATCGTCTCCGTTGTCAGGCCTACAATCTAACCGGGCCACACTAAAACACAACTACCCTAGGGTGTAAGACGACAGGTGCGATTGACTCACGGCTCCGCTCCAACCACGTTCGCGCCCCTTCCCGAGACCGGACCGTTATGAACCTCGTCATCGTCGAGAGCCCCGCAAAGGCCAAGACCATCAATAAGTATCTTGGCTCGGACTATGAGGTCCTGGCCTCGTACGGCCACGTCCGTGATCTGCCGTCCAAGGATGGCTCGGTCCTGCCCGACGACGACTTCTCCATGCATTGGGAGGCCGACGCCAAGGGCGCCAAACGCCTGTCCGAAATCGCCGAGGCCGCCAAGCGCGCCGACCGCGTCATCCTGGCGACCGACCCCGACCGCGAAGGGGAAGCCATCAGCTGGCACGTGCTGGAAGTGCTGAACAAGAAGAAGGCGTTGAAGGACACCCACGTCGAACGCGTCACCTTCAACGCCATCACCAAGTCCGCCGTGCTCGAGGCCATGGCCAATCCGCGTCAGATCGACATGGAGCTGGTCGAGGCCTATCTGGCCCGCCGCGCGCTGGACTACCTCGTCGGTTTCACCCTCTCGCCGGTCCTGTGGCGCAAGCTGCCGGGCGCGCGCTCGGCCGGCCGCGTCCAATCCGTGGCGCTGCGCATCGTCGTCGATCGCGAGATGGAGATCGAGAAGTTCAAGGCTCAGGAATACTGGTCCATCGAGGCCGACCTGAACGCCGACAGCCCGCCCTTCACCGCCCGCCTGGTCAAACACGCCGGCAAGCGGATCCAGCGTCTGGACATCAAGGACGAGGCCACGGCGTCCGCCGCCCGCGCGGCCATCGCCGCCGGCGACTTCACCATCAATGCGGTGGAGAAGAAGCCCGTCCGCCGCAATCCGGCCCCGCCCTTCACCACCTCGACCTTGCAACAGGAGGCGGCGCGCAAGCTCGGCTTCTCGGCCCAGCGCACCATGCAGGCGGCGCAGAAACTGTATGAGGGGGTCGACGAGACCGGCGGCCTGATCACCTATATGCGGACCGACGGCGTCCAGACCACGCCCGAGGGCATCGCCCAGGCGCGCGAGGTCATCAGCCAGGCGTTCGGCCCGGCCTTCGTCCCGCAAGAACCGCGCTATTACAAGACCAAGGCCAAGAATGCTCAGGAAGCGCACGAAGCGATCCGGCCGACCAACATCGCGCGCCATCCCGACAGCCTGCGCCTCGAATCCGATCTTCAGCGCCTCTATGAACTGATCTGGAAGCGGATGGTCGCCTCGCAGATGGAGGCGGCCCGGATGGACCGCACCACCGTCGACATCGAGACCGCCGACGGCCAGACGGGCCTGCGCGCCACCGGCCAGGTCGTCACCTTCGACGGCTTCCTCGCCGTCTATGAGGAAGGCCGCGACGAAAAGCAGAAGGGCGCCGAAGACGACGAGAGCGACGACACCAGCCGCCTGCCCGCGCTCAAGGAAGGCGCCAAGGCCAAGGTCGACGCCATCCGCACCGACCAGCATTTCACCGAACCGCCTCCGCGCTATTCGGAAGCCACCCTGGTCAAGAAGCTGGAAGAGCTGGGCATCGGCCGCCCCTCGACCTACGCCTCGACCCTATCGACCCTGCGCGACCGCGAATACGTCCGCGTCGACAAGAACCGCTTCTATCCCGAGGACAAGGGACGGCTGGTGACAGCCTTCCTGGAGCAGTTCTTCAGGAAGTGGGTCGAATACGACTTCACCGCCGCGCTGGAGACCCAGCTCGATGAGGTCTCGGCCGGTCAACTGGACTGGAAGGTGCTGCTGCGCAACTTCTGGCAGGACTTCCACGCCGCGACGCAAGCCGCCGGCGAACTGCGCACCACCGCCATTTTGGACGCCCTGAACGAAAGCCTCGGCGCCCACATCTTCCCGGACAAGGGCGACGGGACCGATCCGCGCGAGTGCCCCCTGTGCCACCAGGGCCAGCTCAGCCTGAAGACCAGCCGCTTCGGCGCCTTCATCGGCTGCGACCGCTATCCGGAGTGCAAATACACCCGCCCCGTCGCCAGCCCTTCGGCTGAGGACGGCTCGGCCGAGAGCGGCGACCGCGAGCTGGGCATCGATCCGGAAACGGGCCAGCCGGTCCAGCTGAAGATCGGCCGTTTCGGCCCCTACGTCGAAATCACCCCGCCCGAGGGCGACAAGCCTAAACGTTCGTCCCTGCCCAAGGGCTGGTCGCCCGCCTCCCTGTCGCTGGACCAGGCGCTGCGCCTGCTGGCCCTGCCGCGCGAGGTCGGGGTCCACCCCGAGGACGGCAAGATGATCACGGCGGGCCTGGGCCGTTACGGACCGTTCGTCCTGCACGCCGGCACCTATGCCAATGTCACGGACATCGACGAGGTGTTTGAGGTCGGCCTGAACCGCGCCGTCGCCCTGCTGGCCGAGAAGCGCGCCGGTCGTCCCGGTCGCGGCGCGGCGACGGCCCCGCTCAAGGACCTGGGCGCCCACCCGGAAACGGGCGAGCCGATCCACGTCATGGCCGGTCGCTTCGGGCCCTACGTCAAATCCGGCAAGATCAACGCCACCCTGCCGAAGGGCACGGCGCCCGAAGACCTGACCCTGGAAGACGCCCTGCCTCTTCTCGCCGCCAAGGCCGGCGCCGCACCCAAGAAGAAGGCGCCCGCCAAGAAGGCCGCCGCCCCGAAAAAGGCCGCCGCCAAGAAACCGGCCGCCAAGAAGGCTCCGGCGAAGAAGGCCCCGGCTAAAAAGACCAAGACCGCCGAGTAATCCCTTCTCCCCCAAGGGGAGAAGGGCGCCTGACTCATGGCGCGAATCCTCCCCGCGCCCTATCTTCGCCTGCTCATGCCCATCCGCCGCCTTTCCCCCGAAACCGTCAACCGCATCGCCGCCGGCGAGGTGGTCGAGCGGCCGGCCAGCGCCATCAAGGAACTGGTCGAGAACGCTCTGGACGCCGGCGGTCGCAACATCGAGATCCAGGCCGACGGCGGCGGCCTGTCGCGCATCCTGATCGCCGACGACGGCAAGGGCATTCCGCGCGAGGAACTGCCGCTGGCCATCGAACGTCACGCCACGTCCAAGCTTGAGCCTGACGACGCCGGCGACGTGGACCTGCTGCGCATCCACACCCTGGGCTTCCGGGGCGAGGCCCTGCCCTCCATCGGCTCGGTCGCCCGCCTGTCGATCACCACCCGATCGCGCGACGAGACCGACGCCTGGGCCATCACGGTCGAGGGCGGCGAGACCCGGCCCCTGGCCCCCGCCCCCTTCCCCGGCCCGCACGGCGCGCGGGTCGAGGTGCGTGACCTGTTCTACGCCACCCCCGCCCGGCTCAAATTCATGAAGTCCGAGCGGTCCGAGGCCATGGCCATCTCCGAGGAGATCAAGCGCCAGGCCATGGCGCACGAGGCCGTCGCCTTCACCCTGTCGCTGGACGGCAAGGTCACGCTGCGCCTGCCCGCCGAACATCCGGGCGACGAAGGCCGTCTGAAGCGGCTGTCCGCCCTCTTGGGTCGCGACTTCGAGGCCAACGCGCTCTTGATCGATCAAGAGCGGGACGGCGTGCGCCTGTCGGGCTATGCGGGCCTGCCCACCTATTCGCGCGGCAATGCGGCGCATCAGTATCTGTTCGTCAACGGCCGCCCGGTGAAGGACCGGCTGCTGCAAGGGGCCCTGCGCGGCGCCTACGCCGACTTCCTGGCGCGCGACCGGCACCCGGCCGCCGTCCTCTTCCTCGACATCGATCCGCTCTATGTCGACGTCAACGTCCACCCGGCTAAGGCCGAGGTCCGGTTCCGCGACCCGGCCCTGGTGCGCGGCCTGATCGTCGGCGCCCTGCGCCACGCGCTCCACGCCGCCGGCCACCGCGCCTCAACAACCGTCGCGGCTGACGCCCTGTCGGGTTTCCAGCCCCACACCGGCGTCGCATCCGGCCCCGCCTACAGCCCCAGCGCCCCGTCGGCCCAAGGGTTCAGCGGCTGGACCGGCTGGTCCCAGCCCGCCGCCGCGGCCCAGATCCTGCCCGGCCTCAACGAACGCAGCGCCCGCGTCGAATCCGGCTGGGACGGCCCGTCATGGCCGTCGCAACCCGCCCAAGACAGCGACCTCGCCACTGGCCACTCGCCACTCGCCACTCAGCCTCACGACCCCCTCGACTACCCCCTGGGCGCCGCGCGGGGTCAGCTCCACGCCAACTATATCGTCGCCCAGACCCGCGACGGCCTGGTCATCGTCGATCAGCACGCGGCGCACGAGCGGCTGGTCTATGAGCGGATGAAGGCCCAGATGGCCGAGGGGGCCGTGACCCGTCAGGCCTTGCTGACGCCCGAGGTGGTCGATCTGGACCCCGCCGAGGCCGAACGCGTCGCCGGGCGCGCCGAGGAACTGGCCGAGATGGGCCTGATCGTCGAGGCCTTCGGCGCCGGCGCCGTCCTGGTGCGCGAGACCCCGGCCATGCTGGGCGACACCGATGTCCAGGGCCTGATCCGCGACATCGCCGATGATCTGTCCGAACACGGCCAGGCCCTGTCGCTCAAGGAACGCCTCGCTGCCATCTGCGGCACCATGGCCTGCCACGGCAGCGTCCGCTCCGGCCGCGTCCTCTCGGCCCCGGAGATGAACGCCCTGCTCCGCCAGATGGAAGCCACCCCCCACTCCGGCCAATGCAACCACGGCCGCCCCACCTATGTGGAGCTGAAGCTGCACGATCTGGAGAAGCTGTTCGGGCGGCGGTGAAGGCGCTTGTTGTTGGTCGCGACTCGCATCAACGTGCCTGCACGATTTCTTAAGATCCGATCTCGCGCGAACGTGCGAATCACTCCACATTGAGTTTGCCTTGGGAGGATTGGGCCCAAGGGGACAAGGTTGATGGACGCAAGGACGATCTTCGCCGAGGCGAGGAACAACTTGCACCAGATCGCGGATTGCCCGGTGGGCATGATGAGGTCTCCATGACCGGCGTCACGACTATACGCCATAATGTTACTGCCGTGGCTGGCCTAGGCCGGAACATCATCGTGAATGCAGCTGGGGGAACGCAGGGGTTGAACGGCACCCTCCCCCGGCGCGTAACGCTTCGGCGACTGAAGGTTCGCAAGTACGCGCACTTCGATGACCCACTCGATCAGACGCAGTTAGATGCGTTGGTTTGCACCCCTCAGTCGGTCGCTAGGAACAGCTTTTTACCGCTTCTCGGATACGAGAAGAAGACACGAACCATTAACTTTGACGTCTTCCCACCGTTAGTCGACGAAAAGTCACGATCGATCCGATATGCCGGACATCTTGATTCAGCCATTTACGCAACTTACGCTTTTGCTCTTAGCGACAGGTATGAGTCCGAGCTTGGAACACGCGATATAGATGAAGCCGTTTTAGCCTACCGTGGAGGGATCGGCTACAACGTTCCGTTTGCGCGGTCATTGTTTGACGAAGTCAAAATGCGAGGCAACTGCCTAGTCCTTTGCCTAGATCTATCCAAGTTCTTCGATACTCTGGATCATAAAATTCTGCGATCAAGAGTGCTAAGCGTACTCGAGTGCGAGCGCCTTCCAGATGATTGGCATGCCATAATCCGACGACTGACTCTCTTCGAATACGTGGACGCCGAAGACGTTTCGAGGCGGCTAGGCAAACCGAAAGGTCGTCGAATATGCGGCGTCGACGCATTCCGCGAAGTAGTGCGTCCACTGATCAAGCGAAACTCGTCGAACCGAGGCATACCACAAGGCACGCCCCTCTCCGGGCTATTGGCCAACATTTACATGCTCGAACTAGACACGACAGTTCGCGATTGGCTCCGCGAGCGTGGCGGCTCTTACAGGCGTTACAGTGACGATATTGCTGTGGTGCTTCCAAGTCGGGCCCTGGAAGATGAATTTCTGACTTTTTTTCGCGATCAGATCAGCGCGATTGGCTTGGTCCTGAACGAGAAAAAGACCTGCCGGACGGAATTTGTCCGCGAGGGTCAGCGTCTGGTCTCGACCGGCGACCAACTTCAGTACCTTGGCTTCACCTTTGACGGCAAAAATATTCGTATCCGGGCCGAGAGCATGAAGGCCTTTTACGCCCGCATGAAAAGGAATTTGCGACGCTATGTTCGCGCGGCGAAACGCAAGGGAATCGCGCGCGAAGAAATACGGAAACGCGTGCTAATTGGTCGCTTCACTCACTGGGGCGACAGCCGAAATTTCATTCAGTACGGCTACCGAGCTGCTCGGGAGCTGAAGTCAGATGCCATTCGACGCCAGCTGCGTAATCACGTGAGCATATTTGACCGCTATTGGTCCAAGATGATCGATACCTACTACGGAGCCTTTGGCTAATTTTGGCGGCAAACACTCCCTCCATCCTCTTCGTCTGCCTCGGCAACATCTGTCGCTCGCCCCTCGCCGAGGCCGCTCTGCGCGCCGAGGCGGAGCGGCTGCACCTCGACCTGATCGTCGATTCCGCCGGGACCGGGGACTGGCATGCGGACGAGGCGCCGGACCCGCGGGCGCAGGCGACGGCGCGGCGGCATGGGGTCGAGATTTCGGGGTTGAGGGCGCGGCAGGTGACGCAGGCGGACTTTCGCCGCTTCACCCATGTCATCGCCCTGGACCACGAGAACCTGAAAAACCTGCGCCGCCTGCGGCCCGACGATGCGACCGCCGAGCTCAGCCTGCTGCTCGACCACGTCCCCGGCCGCGAGGGTCAGGCCGTCGCCGACCCCTATTTCGGCGACGACGACGGCTTCGAGATCACCTGGGCCGAGGTGACGGCCGCGGCGCGCGGCCTGGTCGCCAAACTGTAACCCTCCCCTCTCCCGTTGGGAAACGGGCAGCGTCGCCTCACTCTGCTGTCGGCGAAACCTTCAGGAACAGCACCCTGGCTGCGCCATAGTCGCGCGCGTCCAGCCGCTGATAGCCGGGGGTGTCGATCTCCGGCTCGTCCGAACCGCGCTCGAACACCACAAGGGCGCCGGGCTTGAGCCAGTTTCCCTCGATCAGCCGCGCCAGCGTCTGCTCCCCCAGCCCCTTGCCATAAGGCGGGTCCAGAAACGCCAGGTCGAACGCCTCGGCGATCGGGCCGGGCCGCACGCCCAGGTCCGTCGCGCTCCTGCGGTGCACCCGCGTGCGTCCCATCAGCCCATAGGCGTCGGCGTTCTCGCGGATCGCGCCGCGCGCGCCGTCGTCCGTCTCGACGAACAGGCAGAAGCCCGCGCCCCGACTGACCGCCTCGAACCCCAAGGCGCCCGAACCGGCGTAAAGGTCGATGACCCGCAGGCCTTGCAGGCTCTCGCCCCAAGCGGCGTGTTCCAGCACGTTGAACACGGCCTGGCGCGCGCGGTCCGAGGTCGGGCGCGTGCCCTGCCCCTCCGGCGCGACGATGGGCCGGCCCTTCAGGCTTCCGGCGACGATCCGCATCAGGCCGCTCCGCCAAAGCGCCGTCCGACCCACACCCGGCCGGCGATCAACAGCCCCAGCGCCAGCGCCGTCACGGCCGCCAGCAGCCCCACGCCCCGCGCCATCAAGAAGAAACTCAGCGCGCAGGCCAGTCCCGGCATCAGGGCATGGGTCACGACCACCGTGGCGCGCACCGCCCAATGCGGTCGCGGCCGGATCGCATCGGTGACGAAGGCAGCCCAGCCATAGGCGCCGGCGTGCATCACACCGACCAGCGCCACCAAGCTCAGATAGATCCAAGCCCCCTCGCCGTTGCGCGGCTGCTCGTACAGCAGGGTCGTGGCGAACGGCATGAACACCACCCCGGCCAGCGCCAGCATGTTGAACAGCATCACCCCGTTGCTGAAGCCGGTCATGCGCGCGAACACCCGCCGATGCGTGTTCCAGAAGACGCCGATGATGGCGAAGCTGAGCGCAAAGGCCGTGAACATCGGCCACCGCTCGGCCCATAGACTGGCCCACTGTCCGTTCCAGCCTTCGGGCACATGCAGTTCAATGGCCAGCAGGGTGATGGCGATGGCGAACACCCCGTCCGAAAACAGCAGCAGCCGTTCCAGGCTGTGATCGCCCTTCGCCGGGCTCAGATCCGCTGTCGTCGTCGTCATCGCCATTCCCCCTGTCGCAACCCTTGTCGTCAATCCTGCGGCGGCGCGAACTGCGCCCATAGCTCGTCCGTCGTCAGGCGCGGCCGCTCGCCCGCCAGCGCATAGGTCGCCGGCTTGCTCTCGATGCAGAACTCGTCCTCAAGGGCGAAGACCGACGGATCGTCGAACGCCTGGGCCGAAACCATGGTGATCGCCCCGTCGTTGGATCGCCAGAACAGGCCGGTCCCGCAGGCGGGGCAGAACTGCCGCGTCGCCCAATCGGACGACACATAGGTCGCCACCTCGCCCGTGACCGCGACGCTGTCGCCGCAGTCCACGCTGAACAGGATGCCGCCCGACTGCCGCCGACAGGTCGAGCAGTGGCAGGCGTGCATCCCGCCGTTCGGCGTCGCGTTGAAGGTGACCGCGCCGCACAGGCAGCGCCCGGTCGAGATCGTCATCGCTCAGTCCTCGGCGGCGATCCTCAGCGGGGCGTGCGCGGTTTGCCGCCTGGCCCGCGTCCGCTCGTTCCAGACGGACCGGCCGGCTTGCCGCCGCCGCCCGTGCGAGGCTTGAAGTCGCGGCCGCCGGTCGGCTTGCCGCCGCCCCCCCCGGCGCGAGGGCCGGAACCGGCGCGTCCCGCCGGCTTGGCGCCGGGCTTGCCGCGCCGATCGTCGATGAACTGGTCATCGCGCGGTTTGAACGCGCGCTTGGGGCGATCTCCATCCTCTCGCGCCGGACGATCGCCTGCGGGCGCGGTGCGTTCGCGCGGCTTGAAGCTCTTGGAGTGCTCGAACTTGGGCGCGGCCTTGGCCCAGCCTTCCTTCTTGGGCGGACGCTCGCGGCGCTCGACCGCGTCCGCCTGGGCCGTCTCGGCGGCGCGGACGCGGCTGGGCTTCCTGGACGGGTCCGACATGGCTGAACCCGAGCGGCCCTTGACGATGGGCGTCGACACCCGACGGCCGGGGATGGGCGCGGGCGTCTCGACCGTATTGCCGGTCGGCAGGTTCTCGGGCCGGATGTATTCAGCCAGCAGCTCGCGGATCACGCGCGGCCCGACCTCTTCCACCGACCCGACCGGCAGCACGTCGAGGCGGAACGGCCCATAGGCCAGGCGGATCAGCCGATTGACCGTCAGGCCGACGGACTCCAGCACCTTCCTGACTTCGCGGTTCTTGCCCTCGGTGATCGACACCGAGATCCACAGGTTCGCCGGCGCCTTGCCGTCCTCGGACTTGGACTCCTTGGCCTTGTCCAGCTTGGCCTCGATGGGACCATAGGACACGCCGTCCACGACCACGCCGTCCTTAAGCGCGTCCAACTGCTCCTGGGTGATCTTGCCTCGCGCCCGCGCCCGGTACTGACGCACCAGCGAGGTCGACGGCAGCTCCAGCGCCCGGCTCAGTTCGCCGTCGTTGGTCAGCAGCAGCAGGCCTTCGGTCGCCAGGTCCAGCCGTCCGACCGAGATCACGCGCGGCAAGCCGGCCGGCAAGGCGTCGAACACCGTCGGTCGTCCCGTCGGGTCGCTATGGCTGGTCAACAGGCCCGCCGGCTTGTGATAGCGCCAGACCCGCGTCGCTTGGGTCGAACCGATGGGCTTGCCGTCCACGGTGATCACGTCGTCGCGCGTCACCAGGGTCGCGGGCGTGTCCAGGATGCGGCCGTTGACCGCCACCTTGCCCAGACCGATCAGCCGTTCGACCTCGCGGCGCGAGGCGATGCCGGCGCGGGCCATGGTCTTGGCGATTCGCTCGGCGCGCAGAGGCGTCTCAGGCGTCTTGGACTTGCCGTCCTTGCCGCCCCCATCGCTGCGCGGCTTGTCGGTGCGGGGCCGGTCGCTGCGGGGGCGGTCGGCCTTGTCGCCGAACCGCTTGGCGCCGTCTTCGCGAGGGCCGCGCGGCTTGTCGCCGAATGATCTCGTCCCGTCGCCGCTCTTGCGGGGACCGGAGGATTTAAAGGGCCGGGGCGACCGTTCGTCTTGACGGGCGCGGGGCTTCTTGTCGTTGTCGTCTGTATGGCGGACCATGATGAGCGGTTCATGCGCATGGCGCTGGACCAAGCGCAAGCGGCGGCGGACGCAGGAGAGGTGCCCGTGGGCGCAATTCTTGTCGATCCTGCCTCAGGTGAGGTAATTTCGACCGGCGCCAATGGTCCGATTGCGGCTCGCGACCCCACCGCCCATGCCGAGATCGTCGCCATGCGGCGCGCGGCGACGGCGCTGGACAACTATCGCCTGACCGGCCTGACCCTCTATGTGACGCTGGAGCCCTGCGCCATGTGCGCCGGGGCCATCAGCCACGCCCGCATCGGCCGCGTGGTCTGGGCCGCCGACGATCCCAAGGGCGGCGCCATCATCCACGGCCCGCGTCTGTTCGAACAACCCACCTGCCACTGGCGTCCCCGCACGGACTCAGGTCTTCTGGCGAATGAGGCGTCCAGCCTGCTCAAGTCGTTCTTCCGCCTGCGACGAGGAACGGCGGGAGGCGGCGCACGTTAGAACGCCGCGAAAAGCTGCGCCGTTGGGCGGGGCTGTGGAGGAAAAGACCTTGTTCAAGCCGGATCTGCCGCAGTCGATCGTGTTCAGCGGCTTAGCCGCCCTGGCCCTTCTCACCGCCTGCGGCGCCGATCCGGACAAGGCGCCGCGCACCGGCGACGAGGTCAAGGAACGCGCCATCCAGGCCCAGACCGCCCGCCAGCGCACCGGCGCCGAAATCCAGGACCGCACCCTGAACCGCGTCGTCCACACCGTCTATCTGTGCGACAACGGCGAGCGCCTGTCGGTCGATTTCGACAACCCGCGCCAGATGGCCACCATCCGCAACTCGTCCGGCGAGGCCATCGACCTGTATCAGGAGCGCGCCGCCGACGGCATCTGGTACCGCGCTTCCAACGTCGAACTGCGCGGCAAAGGCGTCCTCGCCACTTGGTCCGTCGAAGGCCGTCAGCCGACGGAATGCCGGGCGGTCGACTAAGCGAAGGCCGCTAACCGCCGGTCTAGCGCCCGGCGCACGGAGGGCCAGTCGTCGTCGATGACGGCGAACATGGCGGTGTCGCGCGCCCGGCCGGTCCAGGTGATCTTGTGCTTGCGCAGCACGCCTTCGGCCTTGGCGCCTAGTTTCAGGATGGCGGCCTGGCTCTGGGCGTTGACGGCGTCTGTGATGATCTCGACCCGCACTGCGCCGGCGTCGAAGGCGTGGCCCAGCAACAGCCGTTTGCAGGCCGGGTTGATCGCCCCTCCCCGCGCCTCGGGCCGATAGAAGGTCGAGCCGATCTCGCAGCGGCGATAGGCGGGGTTGATCTCATACAGGCTGGTCGTCCCGACCACCGCCCCATCGGACAGCCGCCGCACCGCATAGGCGATCCGCGTCTGCGCCTCCATCGCCGCCATCGCGGCGTTCCACCACGCCTCGAAATGATCGCCATAGGCGGGCGCCACCATGATCTCCCAGGCGTCGGGATCGCAATCCAGAGCCGCGCGGACCTCGGCTTTCAACCCGTCCTCAAACGGCTCCAGCCGCACGAACCGATCCTCCAGCTGCCCCATGCCGATCCGCATCACGCGGTCGCGCCTTCCTCGATCAGGAAGGCCCGCACCTTGGCCGCATCCACGCCCTTGGCGACGAAGGCCTGGCCGATGCCGCGCGCCAGGATCAGGGTCAGCGCCCCGCCCTCGGCCTTCTTGTCCCCGGCCATCAGGGCCAGCAGTCGGTCGGCCGCGAACGATCCTGCCTGATCCAGCCGCGTCGGCAGCCCAGCCGCCGCGACCACCGTCTCGACACGCGCCACGTCGTCCGCCGAACACAGGCCCTCACCCGCCGAATAGCGGAAGGCCATGCAGCAGCCCAAGGCTACCGCCTCGCCGTGCGCCAGCGCCCCTTCGTCGAAGCCGACCTCGGTCTCGATCGCATGGCCGAAGGTGTGGCCCAGGTTCAGCAAGGCGCGTCGCCCCGCCTCCTTCTCGTCCTCGCCGACCACCGCGCTCTTGATCTCGACCGAGCGGATCACCGCCCGTTCCAGCGCCGCCGCATCGCCCTTAGCGCCCGCCGCCCCCTCGCCCGCCAGCCAGTCGAAGAAGGCCGCGTCGCAGATCAGCCCGTGTTTCAGCACCTCGGCCCAGCCGGACCTCACCTGGCGTTCCGGCAGGGTCGCCAGCACGTCGATGTCGGCCAGCACCAGACGCGGCTGATGGAAGGCGCCG
>NZ_DAMBJX010000044.1:0-23655 GCF_032067225.1 Brevundimonas vesicularis
ACCCTGGCCGCCGCCCTGCCCTTCGTCCTGATCATGATCCTGCTGTCGATCGGCCTGGTGCGCCAAATGAACGCCGACGTCGCCGGCCGCAGCCTCGAGACCGAAGGCGCGCCCCTGGCGCAGCAGCTGAAACGCATCCTGGCCCCGGCCAGCCGCAGCGACATCAACGATGAGATCAAGCGCCACGGCCTGCCTGCGCTGGAAACGGTTCACGAGGCCATGGAAGCCGAGGCGGCGGACTCAGAGATCGGGCGCGACGACGGCGTCGCCTGGCTGACGGTCAAACAGGGCGAACGCACCTTCATCTATCGCCTGGGCGCCCGCTCGCGTCCGCGTCCCGCCGTGACCCAGCGCGAGACGCCCGAAGGCCGCCGCCTTCTGGAATGGCGACTGATTGCCCAGACCGGCCAAGGCGAACGCCCCCACGACATCACCGGCTTCACCCGCGACCAAATCGTCGCCGACGTGCTGGACAAGCTTCAACGCTGGCGACTGGCCTAGACGACGAAGGGGCGCTAGCGTCCGGCGGTCTTTGCTGGAGTTCGCCATGTCCCTTCGTCTGTCGCGCCGCACCCTGTTCGCTTCCGGAGGAGCGGCGGCGCTGGCGGCGGGGCCCGTGTTCGCCCAGAACACGCCGGCGAACGATGATGCGTCGCTGGCGGCGGCAGTGGACGCCTATGTGGCCAAGTGCATGGCGGCCTGGCCGGATCAGCCGGCGCTGGGCGTCGCGGTGGTCAAGGACGGGGCGACAGTTCTGGCGCGTGGATACGGCGTCAAGGTTCAGGGCAAGCCGGCGCGGGCCGATGAGCACACCCTGTTCGCCATCGCCTCCAACACCAAGAACGTCACCGCCGCCGCCTTGGCCATCCTGGTCGACGAGGGCAAGGTGAAGTGGGACGAGCCGGTTCGGACCTATCTGCCCGGCTTCACCCTGTCCGATCCCTATATCGGCGAGCACATCACGGTGCGCGATACGCTGAGCCACCGGGCCGGGTTCGGTCTGGGCGCCGGCGACCTGCTGTTCTGGCCCAACTCGGACCGCACCCGCGCCGAGGTGCTGGCCCAAGCCGCCTTCGTGCCGATCGAGGACGGATTCCGGGCGCGCTATCACTACTGCAACCTGATGTTTGTGGTCGCGGGCGCAGTGCTGGAGGCCGTGTCTGGGATGAGCTGGGAGGCTTTCATCCAGACGCGCATCCTGGACAAGGTTGGGATGACCGAGACCGTGCCGCTGGCGCGTCTGGCGGATGCGTCCAAGTCCGCCCTGCCCCACGGCCGGGTCGGCCCGCCGCTGCGCTATCAGGGGGCGATGACGCCCATCGCCAAGTCCATCGTCGAGGTGTGGAACTGGGACTCCGCTGCAGCGGCGGGGGGCATCTGCACCACCCCGACCGACTGGGCCAAATGGATCGCCGTGCGGCTGAACGACGGCAGGCTGCCCGACGGGACGCGGCTGTATTCCGAAGACGCGGCGCGCGAGATGTATCGCCCCAACATCATCGTCGGCTCGTCGGCCGGACCGACGGCGGAACTGCCCAACCGATCCATCGCCTCGACCTATGCCATGGGGCTGCAGGTTCAGGACTATCGCGGCGAGCGGATCGCCAGCCATGGCGGCGGCTCGCCCGGCGGGATTTCCGCCACCGTGCTGATCCCCGGCCGCAAGACCGGCTTCAGCGTCTTCTCCAACGCCGAAGAAAGCTTACTGCTGCGCGCCCTGCGGTCCGGCATCACCGACATCTGCATGGGCAAGGTCGACGTCGACTGGATTGCAGACTCCAAGAAGCTGGAGGCCGAGGGCAATGCGAAATCCATCGCCGCCGCAGCCGAAATCGACTCCAATCAGGCGGCCGGCGCGCCCCCGTCCATGCCGCTGGAATCCTACGCCGGGACCTGGCGCGACCCGTGGTACGGCGACATCGTCATTGCGCCCAGGACCGAGGGGCGCGGGCGGAACAGGAAGAGCGGCCTGTGGCTGAGCTTCACCCATACGCCCGCCCTGCAAGGCTGGCTGGAGCCGTATGACGGCGAGACCTTCCGCACCCGTTTCCCGGACAAGCGCGAGGAGGACGCCTTCGTCACCTTCTCGATCCTGACGGCCAAACCGGCGACGGCGACGGTGAAGGGGGTCAGCCCCGACATCGACTTCAGCTACGACTATCAGGACCTGAGACTGACGCGCGTGTGACCTCGGACGACCCTGTGACCCAGGGTCGCAAACCGGAACGGCCCTGGCGTCCTGACGCTGTCTTCCCATCAATCGAAAGGGAGACCGTCATGTCCAAGACCCCAAACCCGCGCGCGCTGGATCGCGACGAGGCGGATATGGTCGAACAGACGAAGGCGCTGGCCGAGCGTTCGCCGGCGGAGCTGCGCGACCTGATCGGGCGGCTGCGCGCGCGGCGCGACCGGGTGCAGCGTCAGATCCGAGGACGCGTTCGTGCGGGAGAGAGCGGCCCGGATGCGGGCGCTCGCGAGAAGAAGGCGCTGCTGACCGAGGCCATCGCCCGCGTCGCCAATGAGATGGACCGGCGTAAATCCGGCCCTAAAACCGGCGGGGCGGCCGCGACCGACAATCTGCGCGAGGCCGTTCGTCGCAAGGCCGAAAGCCCGACCTGGACCGGGCCGGACGATCGCACCGCCGATCTGGGGCCCAGCGAAACGCCGAACACCAAGATCGCCCCATCCGGCGCGCTTCACGCCGAGGGCATGCGCGCGGCGATCAGCCGCTCGACCGGCGCGCGCTAGCCGGTGATCTCCAGCAGCTCCAGCTTGGCTTCCTGCTTGGGCCACGGCAGGACCAGGCGCCAGCGGTTCTGGCCTATGCGTTCGATGACGCCGACCTGATCGCGTTCGGCCTTGTCGCCATAGGCGGGGAAGGTCTTTTCGTCGGCGCCCCAGGCCTGGGCGCCGACATAGACGGCGCGGCGGTCGGTGTCGGGATAGATCAGGCCGCGCGTGCGCTGCGATCCCGTCGTCTTTGTCAGGACCAGATCGCCGCCGGGCGTCAGCTCGACCGAACAGGCGAACCAGGGATATTCGACATAGGCCAATCCCTGGCCCTCGACACGGCGGCCCATCTTTATGGTGCGGCAGCGATAGGTTCCGGGTCCCGGCTGGATGCGGCCCGTCTGGGCGGCGTTCGGGTCGGCGAGCGGCCCCAGAGCCTCCACCTGACGCGAGAAGCCGCCGTCCTCGGCCTCGGCGCGGGCCATGCGCCAGGCCTGATCCAGCCGGCCAAGCAGGCTTGCGTCGGCGGCCTTGGCGATCTGACGCCAGGAGTCGGTTCCGCCCTGCATCCCCTCGGCGGGAGCGGCTTGGGCCTGCGGCGTCGCCGCCGCCTCAGGTGCGGCCTGGGCCGGCACGCCTGGCGCGGGCGTCGTGACGGCGGGCGAGGCCTCGGTCGGGGCGGCGGGACTGTTGTCGCCACAGGCCGCCAGGGCTGTCGTGGTCATCAGGGCCAGAACGGCCAGAGGGGTGCGGCGCATCAGCGTCTCCATCGGTTGCCCTGACCGAACGTGACAGGGCGCCCGAGGTTCAGCCGAACCTTAGCCGCGCGGCGCCGGGACCAGCTCGATCAGGTCCAGATTGGATTCGGTGTTGGGCCACGGCAGGACCAGCCGCCAGCGCGCCTCGCCGATGCGTTGCAGGATGGCGACCAGATCGCGGTCGGGGTTGCGGCCATAGGTGTTGGCGGCGGGCTCCTGCGCCAGGGCCAGCGAGCCGAGCATAATCATATGGCGGTCGTCTTCGGGAAAGAGCAGGCCGGAGGGGCGCTGCGAGCCGGTAAGCTTGGAGAACTTCAGGCCTTTCGGCGTCTGTTCGATGCGGCATGCGAACCAGCCGTAGACGACATAGCCTAGACCGTCCTCACCGCCCTGGGTGCCCAGTTTGACGGTGCGGCAGCGATAGTCGCCGGGCAGGGGCGCGACGCCGGGCCGGTCGGCCTTGGGGTCTATCAGATCGCCCAGGCTGTTAATGTCGCCGGAGCCGCGCTGACGCTTGGCCTGTTGCAGGGCCAAGGTCCAGGCGGCGTCGACGCGGCGGTAACGGTCCCGGTCGCCGGCCGTGATGACGCCGCGCCAGTCCATCAGCGCGCCCGATGCGCCGGACGGCGGCGGGGGTGGCGGCGGCGGGGTCGAGGCGCAGGCGGCGACGGCGCACAGGACGGCCAGCGGCGCCAGACGACGCGTGAGCGAACGGAACGGGACGAACGGGGACATCGACGCTTCCCTTGGGGCGACCAGGCGAACTTTAAGCCTCTTAGGCCCTCTCGCGACCGTCGGCGTCAACCTCCGGGCCGCCCAGCGCCGCATTCAGTGCCGCCGCCAGGGCCGCCAGATCCAGCGGCTTGGCCAGCCAGGCGTCGAAGCCGGCGGCGCGGCCGCGCGCCCGGTCCGGCGCCGATACGGCCGCCGTCAGCGCCAGGACCGGCACATGGCGCGTCAGGGGGTCGACGTCCAGTCGCGCCTTGACCTCATAGCCGTCCATGTCCGGCAGGCCGATGTCGAGCAGGATGACGTCGGGTCTGAGCGCACGCGCCAGATCCAACCCCTCCGGTCCCGTCGTCGCGGCGTGCAGGGTCAGGCCCAGCCCGCTCGCCGCCTGCCGCATCAGGGCGATGTTGGCGGGATTGTCCTCGATGTAGAGCACTACCGCCTGACGCGATGACGCCAGACCCGGCGCGGGAGCTGCCGGCAAACTCAGCGAAAAGATCGTGCCCGCGCCGGGGTCGCGCGCCATGGTCAGGGCGCCGCCCATCCGCTCGGTCAACCGCTGGACCGAGGCGACGCCGAGGGCGGTGCCGCCTCTCGCGTCGCGACCATCCAACGGGCGGAACGGTCGGTCGTCGCCCGCGCCGGCGGGGATCATGCCGGCGTCATGGATGGCGATGACGATCCGGTCCTCGGCGCGTGACATCTCCATGCGCACTGTGCCTCCGCCGGACGAATGACGCAGGGCGTTCTCGACCAATCGGCGCAGGATGCGGCGGATCTGGCCCGGATCGGCCATGACGCACAGACCGTGGGCGGGCGGCGGACAGGCCAGCGTCACCCCCGCCTCTCGCGCCTGCGCCTCCAGCCCATCGCAGACCTGGCGCAGCGCCAGACGCAGATCGACGCGGTGCAGCGAAGGCGAACCGCCGCCGTCGCCGCCGCTCATGAAGGCTTCGGTTTCCTCGATCAGGGCCAGCAGGACGCCGGCCGCGGCCTCGATCTGGCGTACGGACTGAGCCTGGCGCGCGGTCAGGGGATTGGCCGGGTCGTCGGTGCGCAACAACTGGGCGAAACCCATGATCGTGGTCAGGGGGCTGCGCAGTTCGCGCCCCAGGGCCTGCATGATCTCGTCCCGCGTCCGTAGCTCGGCGGTCAGGCGGTCGACTTCGCCCTCGGCCGTCGTCAAGGCGCGGCGCAGGCCTTGGGTCTGGTGGGCGATGCGGGCTTCGAGCCGGGCGTTCTCACGACGCAGGCGCTCGGCGACCCCGTGCGCCTGAAGCCAGAGCCAAATCCCGGCGCAGGTTCCCGCCAGCGCCAGGGACAAGACAAGCAAGACGAAATCCATGACGCCCCTCCAACGCGCCATAATGACGCGTCGGAGTTGCATTCAGGTAAACATGCCCGCTTCGGTTGTTATCAGTCTTCGCTGGCTGCGGCGGCTTCGGGCTTGCGACGCGGCGCACGGCGACGCGGGGCCGCCTCGCCTTCAGCTTGCTCCGCCGCGGCCGACGACACCGGCGCGCGGGTCAAGAAGCCCGGCAGGGCGGTGGGGGCGTCGCCCTCGTCAGCCGCAACAGCGGCGGCGGTGCGGCGCGGACGGCGTGCAGGACGTTCGTCGGCAGCCGGCGCCTCGACGCTCGGGGCTTCACCTACAGGCGCATTGACGGGCGTCTCGGCGACAGGCGCTTCGCTGACGGCTTCGGCGCGGTCGGCCTCGGCGTAGGCAGGGGCGGCGCCCTCAGCGCCGTCTTGGGCGCTTTCCTGATTGTCGAAGCGACGATTGCGTTCCTCGCGGCGACGCTCCCAGCGTTCGCGACGGCTTTCGCGACGACCGCCGCCCTCGCCCTCGGCGCGGACCTCGTCGCCCTCTCGCGGCTCGCGGGGTTCGCGCGGCTGCTGGCTGTCGCGGTTCTGGTCACGATCACGGTTCTGATCGCGGTCGCGGTCGCGGTTGTCACGGTCTCGGTCGCGATTGTAGTCGCGGTCGCGGTTCTGATCGCGGTTCTGGTTCTGCTCGGCGCGTTCGGCGGCCTCCGCGGCCTGACGGTCGGCGGCCTGCTGAGCGGCGACGAAGGCGGCGGCCTGAGCGCCGGATTCGTCCTCGAAATCGATGTCGAAGCCCTGGTTGGACTGTTCACGCGCGGCGATGTCCGAGAAGGACCGCTGCGGCTGGAGCGCGCGCAGGACGCGGTAATAGTGTTCGGCGTGCTGCTGATAGTTTTCGGCCAGCACCCGGTCGCCGCTGGAGGCCGCATCGCGGGCCAGCTGCTGATAGCGCTCATACACTGTCTGGGCGTTGCCCCGGACCTTGATGTTCTCGGGTCCTTGCGAATCCCACGAACGATTCGGATTGGCGTTGTTGGCGTTGTTGGCGCCCGCCTTGTTCCGATTGCGTCCGCGCTGACGCTTCATGCCCTTGAAATCTCTCATTCGCGCTACCGTGTGCAGGGGCGGACCAAAGCCTGAAGGCCGGTTCCGTCCGTTTCGTGGTTCCGTCTCGCTCGGGGCCGATCCCCGATTGTCGAACTGTCGGAATGCCTTGTCGCCCGCATGGTGCGCCGGTCCTTTCGGGACCGACCGTCATGGCCGGCTCAAGCCGCGAACAGCCGGGTATGCGCCCGTAAAGCTGCGATTGAGTGGGAGACGGCAGAGACTTAACCCGAGTGCGCGGCCTTTCCAAGCGATATTCGTCAATGCGTCGCACCGAACCCTGCACAGCGCCGCTTTGCCAAGCCCGCCGGCTGGGCTAGGCATGACCTTTGAGACGACGACGAGGCTATCCCATGCGCGTGCTGGTTCTGGGCGGCGACGGTTTTTGCGGCTGGCCCACGGCCCTGCATCTGTCGGCCGAAGGGTGGGACGTGACCATCGTCGACAACCTGAGCCGCCGGAACATCGACAACGAGCTGGAGGTCCAGTCCCTGACGCCGATCCGCACCATGGGCGAGCGGATCAAGGCGTGGAAAGACGTGTCCGGCCGCGACATCGGCTTCGTCAACATGACCGTGGGCAAGGAATTCGACCGTCTGGTCGCCCTGATCCGCGACTTCGCCCCCGACAGCGTGGTGCATTTCGCCGAGCAGCGGGCCGCCCCTTATTCGATGAAGTCGGCGCGGCACAAGCTGTACACCGTCGACAACAACATCAACGCCACCAACCATCTGCTGGCCGCCATCGTCGAAAGCGGCCTGGACGTCCACCTGGCGCACCTGGGGACGATGGGGGTCTATGGTTACGGCACGGCGGGCCTGCGCATCCCCGAGGGCTATCTGAAGGTGACGGTGGATACCGACAACGGCCCCGCCGAGCAGGAAATCCTGTTCCCGCCCAATCCGGGCAGCATCTATCACATGACCAAGACGCAGGACGCCCTGCTGTTCCAGTTCTATGCCCGCAACGACAACCTGCGCATCACCGACCTTCACCAGGGCATCGTCTGGGGCACCCAGACCGAGCAGACCAAACAGGACGAACGACTGATCAACCGCTTCGACTATGATGGCGATTACGGCACGGTGCTGAACCGCTTTTTGATGCAGGCGGCGGTCGGCTATCCGCTGACCGTGCATGGATCGGGCGGCCAGACGCGGGCCTTCATCCATATTCAGGACACGGTGCGCTGCGTCGAACTGGCGCTGAAGAACCCGCCCAAACGCGGCGACCGGGTCAAGATCCTGAATCAGATGACCGAGAGCCGCCGCGTGCGCGATCTGGCGGCCATGATCGCCGACAAGACCGGCGCCGAAATCCACAATGTCGCCAATCCGCGTCAGGAGGCCGACGAGAACGATCTGGTCGTCGCCAACGATCAGTTCCGCGACCTGGGGCTGAAGCCGATCACCTTGGCGCAAGGCCTGATGGACGAGGTTACGGACATCGCCCGCCGCTATGCCGACCGGGCCGATCTGGGTCGGGTGCCGTGCGTCTCCGCCTGGAACCAACGCCGGGCGGAGGCGCTGGAAAATGAGGCGCGACCGGCAGTCGATGCGCCGCCTTCCCAAGTTCTGACGGCCTGAGTTTCGTAATGCCTATCGCCTCCCCTCCCCTCGATCTGCTGGTTTTCGGCGGCGGCTATCTGGGACGGGCGGCGGCGCTGGAGGCCATACGGCGCGGCGGACGCGCGACCGCCACCTCGCGTGACCCCGAGCGGCGCCGCGCCCTGGCGGCCGACGGAATCATGGCCATCGATCCCGGCGATACGGCCGCGCTGAAGACGGCGCTGGAGGCGGCGACCGCCGTCCTGATCACAGCCGCGCCGGACGCGCAGGGTTGCCCCGGTCTGCGGGCCCTGGGGCCGTTGGCGGGCGGCGCCTGGCCCGACTGGATCGGTTATGTCTCCTCCACCTCCGTCTATGGCGACCGGGCCGGCGGATGGGTGTTCGAGGACGGGCCGCTGAACGCCGCCAATCTGGAGGGCGCACGCCGCGTCCGGGCTGAGCGCGATTGGCTGGATGGGGCGCAGGGGATGGGGCTGACGGTCCAGATCTTCCGCCTGCCCGGTTTCTACGGGCCGGGGCGCAGCGTCGTCGAGCGGCTGAGGGAAGGCACGGCGAAACTGGTCAGAAAGCCCGGCCAGGTCTTCAACCGCATCCATGTAGATGACATCGTCTCGGGCCTATTCGCGTCGATGGCGCAGCCGCGACCGGGCGCCGCCTACAATCTGACTGACGACGAACCGTCGCCCGCCGATGTGGTGATGGAATGGGCGGCGGATCGGATGGGCCTGCCCCGCCCGCCAGAGGTGGACTGGACCGACGACAGCGTCAGCGAGGCGATGCGCCGCTTCTATCTGGATTCCAAGCGCGTCTCGAACGCCCTGGCCAAGGCCGAACTGGGCTGGCGGCCCGCCTATCCCAGCTGGCGCGAAGGGCTGGCGACGCTGATGGACGCGCCGCCGCCGTTGCGATTGGTGAGCTAGGGCGCAGTCACGCGCCCTAGCCGCGAGCGACCGCGTCACGAGCCTAGCGCGCTTAGAAGGGCAGCAGATTGCGCTGGCGGCTATAGCTCATGGTGCCGACGTTGGCGCCCAGGCGCAGGCCGACGCCGGTGCGGATGGGGGCCAGGACGATGCCGTCGGCGCGCTGATAGTTCACGCCCAGGCCCGCGACCAGATAGGCCGAGCCCTCGATGCCGGGATAGCGGCGATAGATCATGTCGGGATGGTACAGGCCATAGACCAGGGTGAAGACGCGGCTGGCGTTGCCGCCCCAGTCCCAGCCTACCGACGCGCCCTGCCAGAACACCTCCTGAGAGGCCGAAAGGTCCTTCATGTGCAGGGCGCCGCGGCCGTAGCGGGCGCCGACAACGACGGCGCCGGAGCCTTCCTCGCCCGCGATATAGGCGGTCGGGCGGTCGCCCTGGTCGGCGAAGACGCGCTCGATCGCGCCGCCCACGACCTCGGCCGCGATGCCCAGCTCGCGCGAGCCGGCCGCCACCAGCTCATCGAAGCTGTAGGCCTGGGCCGTCTGGTCCGAGCGGATCGGATAGTTGGGATCGCGCGGCGGCGCCGAGGCGCAGGCGCCCAGCGACGAGGCGCCGGCGGCGGTGGCGAGGCCCGAAAGGATCAGTTGGCGGCGATGCATGCAGGGCGCTCCGAAAGGCGACGAGAGGACGGCCGGCTGGCGCGCCGGTCTTGGCCTCACCGTCCCCGACCTTTGCGGCAGCCTTGCGGCTTCAAGGTTAACGAGGTCTTACCCACTCACAGCGACAGCAAGGCGAATGACTACCTTCGGCCTTTGTCGTAGCCCTCTTTAACGGTTTTTACGCAGTGTCCTGCGGCCTCGGCTGATACATGCATGAGACCCGTAATGAAATTGCCTACAGCCTTACGGGAGTGATCAGCATTCTTTGCAGAAACCATAGCTGAAGCCTGCTGGTGCGTCAGCCCCTTCGACAGAACGCGGTGATCGGTATCTAAATGATCATGAATCATACGATGCTTTCGACCGTCAAAAATGACCTGCCAGTGCTGGACTTCTCTGTTCATCTACTTCTCCCCAAACTTCGAATGAAGTCACTACGAGACGACACTTATCTCTCCACGGCAATAGCAACTACAGGCAAAGCCGATCCCCGTGCTGTCAACCAGTGACTCGATATCGTCTCGGGCCAGAGCGGACAATCGTGATTGGAATACTTCAAGGATTATAGGAAGACGCGCTTTCGTCGGACCAACAACCAGGCGAGGCCGATCAGGACCGCCAGCATTCCAAAGGCCTTTCCAGCCGTCAAAGGATCCTCGACCACGAAGATCACGAACAGGGTCGTATTGATCGCCAGGGCGATGATCGCCGGCAGGGGATAGAGCGGCATCTTCCAGGGGCGTTCCAGATTGGGCTCGCGCACCCTCAGCACGATGACGGCGGCGTTCACCAGCACGCTCATCAGCGCTAGCAGCGACGTCGAAAAGGTCAGCAGGGTCTCATAGACGCCGATCGTGGCCAGCAGCCCACCGGCCAGCACGGTGGCGATCAGGGCCAGACGCGGCGTGCCGTTGGCGGCGACCCGGGTCAGGGCCGAAATCTGATACTCGCGCGCCATGGCGAACAGGACGCGCGGGAACACCATGACCATCGCATTGATGATCGTCACCAGCGACACCAGCGAAATGGCCGTGACGATGGGGCCGGCGACATCGCCGAACACCCGACCGGCCGCATCCGCGGCGACGAGGTTCGAGCCCGCCATCTCGGCCGGCGTCAGGACGTTCAGATAGGCCAGGTTGGCCAGCACATAGATCACCGTCACCACGGCGATGCCCGAGAAGGTCGCCCGCGCGATGGTCCGGCCCGGATCGACGACCTCTTCGCAGAAGTAGGAGGCGCTGTTCCAGCCGTAATAGGTGCCAGAAATCGCCCGCAGGGCCATGACGATGCCGCCGAAGGTCAGGGCCGCCGCCGTCGCCGGCGCGATCTCGGTCGCGACGGGCGCGCCGCGCGGCGCCAGGAACAGGCCGATGATCAGCACGGTGAACAGGGCCGCCTTGACCGCGCTGCCGATCTCCTGCGACCGACCGCCGACCTTGGTCCCCAGCCATTGGACGCTGCCCACCACGACCACGATCAAGAGGGCCAGGACGCCGATCGGCACGCTGGTCGCGACGCCCAGTCGGTGCAGATATTCGCCGAAGACCACAGCGATGAAGGCGATGCCGCCCATATTGCCCAGCCAGTCGCAGACGCCGACGGCGAGGCCGGTCAAAGACCCGAAGGCGCGACGGGCGAAGATATAGGGGCCGCCCGTCTTGCGGATCGAGGCGGCCAGCTCGACCGTCGACATGGCGTCGATCCAGGCGACCAGACCGGCGACGCACCACAGGGCGATGATGATCGTGGGGTTCTGAACCCCCTCGGCGACCACGCCGGGGGTACGCAGTATGCCCTGACCGATGACGCCGCCGACTACGACGGCGACGCCGAACGTCACGCCCAGGACGCGCAGCAAATGGCCGCGATCCGGTTGGGCCGCCTGAGGTTCCGTCGTCATCGCCTATGTCCCCCGCGCCGCCCGAAAGACGGCGCTGCGCCCCTCAAGCCCGCAGCCTGCCGCCCTGCTTTTCGACCGCTCCGACGACCTTGGCGGTCAGGGCCTCGATCTCGGCTTCGGTCAGCGTGGCCTCGCGCGGTTGGATCACGACCTCCAGGGCGACGGACTTGAAACCGTCGTCCACGCCCTTGCCGCGATAGACGTCGAAGACGCGCACGTCGGCGATCAGGGCCTTGTCGGCGCCCGTTGCGGCCCGGACCAGATCGCCGACCGGTTTGGCGTCCTCGACCACGAAGGCGAAGTCGCGCGTCAGCGGCATGAGGGCCGACAGATCGGCCGATCCGCGAGCCTTGCCCGACTTCCCACGCGGCTCGGGCACATTGTCCAGCACGACCTCGAAGGCCAGCATGGGGCCGTCGGCGTCCAGCGCCTTCAGGACGCGCGGATGCAGTTCGCCGAACTCGACCATCACATTCTTGGGCCCCAGTTGCAGCCGGGCCGAGCGGCCGGGGTGCCACCAGTCGCGGTTCTGACCCTGGACCAGTTGCAGCGCGGCAACCGGGGCGCCGATCTCCTCCAGCAAAGTGGTCAGGTCGCCCTTGAGCGTGAACAGGGCGTCCTCACCGGCGCCGGCCCAGTGACGGGCGGCGTGCGGGGCGACCAAGGCGGCGATGACCGTGCGCTGATCCGCCGGACCGTCGCCCAGATAGATGGGGCCGATCTCGAACAGGGCGGCGTCGGCGAAACCGCGCGCGGCGTTGCGCGCCGCCGCCTGGATCAGGTTCGGCAGGGCCGAGGGCCGCATGCAGTCCAGATCCGCCGCAATCGGGTTCTCCAGCACCAGCCGGTCGTCTCCGCCGCCGAACAGGGCCGCGGTCGATTGCTTGGTGAAGGACCAGGTGACGGCTTCGGCGTAACCGAGGGCCGCCAGGGCGCGACGCGCGGTGCGGACGCGGGTCTGGCGCGGGCTCAGCACGCCGCCGGCGGGGCGGGCGACCTCGGGCAGAGGCGTATCGGGCAGGCTGTCGAAGCCCTCGATCCGCGCGACCTCTTCCACCAGATCGGCCGGGCCTTCGACGTCGCGACGCCACGAGGGCGGAGTGACGAGCCAGGGCTCGGCCTGACCGGCGGGCGCGGCCTGAACCAGGAAACCGAGCTGGCCCAGGATGGTCCCGATCCGGTCGTCGGCCAGATCCATGCCGCTAAGGCGCTTCACATAGGCGGGGTCGAAGGCGAAGGGCGCCGGGCTGGCCGGCGGTTCGCCGACGAAGACGATGTCCGACGGCTCGCCGCCGCACAGGTCCAGGATCAGGCGCGTCGCCAGTTCCAGACCCGGCGTGACCGAGACCGGATCGACGCCGCGCGCGAACCGGTACTGGGCGTCGGAATGGATGCCCAGCGCACGGCCGGTCTGGGCGATGACCAGCGGGTCGAACCAGGCGCTTTCCAGGAAGACGTCCGTAGTGGTCTCGTCGCAGCCGGTCGATTCCCCGCCCATGACGCCGCCCATGCCGATGGGGCGCTCGCCCCCGGCGTCGGCGATGACGCAGTCGGCTGCGGATGCGGCGTAGGTCTTGCCGTCCAGGGCGATCAGATGTTCGTGCTCGCCGGTCGCGGCCGAAACCTGCCCTGCCCGCACCACGATCTCGGTCCCCGACAGCTTGGCGACGTCATAGACGTGCAGCGGCCGGGCGCGGTCATAGGCGATCAGGTTGGTTACATCGACCAGACGGTTGATCGAGCGCAGGCCGATGGCCGTCAGACGCTTCTGCAGCCAGGCCGGCGACGGACCGTTTTTGACGCCGCGAATGACGCGACCGGCGAAGACCGGGCACATCTCGGGAGCCTCCAGCCGCACGCTGATCGGCGACGGGAAGGCCCCGCGCACCACGGCGATGTCGAAATGCTTCAGCTTGCCGACGCTGGCGGCGGCCAGATCGCGCGCGATGCCGGCGACGCCCAGCCAGTCGGGCCGGTTCGGCGTGACCTCGAAATCGATGACCGGCTCGGCGCCGAACAGGCCGGCGACCGGCGTGCCGACGGGGATCTCGGGCGGCAGTTCCTGAATGCCGTCGCTCTCGTCCGACAGCTCGAGCTCGGAGGCCGAGCACAGCATGCCGTTCGACACCACGCCGCGCACCGGCTTCTCGACCAGGGTCACGCCCAGACCCGGCACATAGGCGCCGATGGGCGCATAGATGGTGGTCAGCCCCGCCCGCGCGTTCGGCGCGCCACAGACGATCTCCTTCAGCCCGTCGACCGTCTCGACCTGGCAGACCTGCAACCGGTCGGCGTTGGGATGCCGCTCGGCCGAAACGATCTTGGCCACGGTGAAGGGCGCCAGTTTGGCGGCGGGATCGAGCACCTCCTCGACCTCCAGCCCGGCCATGGTCATGGCCTCGGCGATCTGATGAACATCCGCCTCGGTTTCGAGGTGGTCCTTCAGCCAGGACAGGGTGAACTTCATGCCGTTGGCCCCGCCACCGTCGGAACAGCCGCCAGTTGCTCTAGAATCTCGGCGGCTCCGGTGAAGCCGACATTGTAGAACTCGCAGCCCACGAAGGTGCAGTCATGCATCGGGATGGTGCCCAGCGCCTTGTCCCCCATCGGCTGAAGCAGAAGATTCTTCATGCCCCCGCGCGAGTCGCCGAAGTTCGTCTCATCGAACGTCGTGCCGGGTCCGACCAGAACGATCGCCGGGCCATCCAGCCGGCAGCCGGTGAAGGTGCGCCCTACGACCGCGCCCTTGTCACGGCAATGCTGATAAAGATCGTGCAGGTTCAGATCGACGTTCTCGAACGTGGTCTGGGTCAGGTCGCGCGCAAGATTGACGGGACGGTTGATCGGAAGCCGGCTCATGCTTGGTTCTCCCGTGCGCTGAGGAGGTCGGCCTCGATCTGCTCAAGCAGATCCGGGGCGCCGGTGAAGCCCACCTGAACAAAGCGGCAGCGGACAAAGCGGCAGTTGGACATGCCCACGACGCCCGCGATCATATCGCCCATTGGCTGCAGCAGCAGGGTGCGCGGATTGGACGCCACGCCCATGTTGCAGCTGTCAAACGTCGTGCCGTTCATGACCGCCATGACGGCTGGCCCCTCGATCAGACAGTTCGTGAAGGTCTTGTCCTCGATGAACGTCTTGCCGGCGTTCATGTGATGAACGGCCAACGACGGCAGCCACACGGCCTCCTTTTCGAAGGTCGTGCGGGCCACCAGTTCTCGGCCGAATTTTTCTTCGGCCGACATCGGCGTTTCAGTTTGATCGGTCATCTTGAAACTCGTTCAGCTCAGGCCCGAGGCCGGGTTGGGGGCGGCGAAGGCCGAGAAGCCGTAGTGGGACAGCCAGCGGGTGTCGGCGTCGAACATGGGGCGCAGGTCGGGCACGCCGTATTTCAGCATGGCCAGCCGATCCACGCCCATGCCGAAGGCGAAGCCCTGATATTCGTCCGGGTCGATGCCGCAGTTCCTGAGCACATTGGGATGCACCATCCCGCAGCCCAGGATTTCCAGCCAGTCGTCGCCGGTGTTGAACACCACTTTCCCGCCCGAACGGTCGCAGCGGATGTCCATTTCCGCCGAGGGTTCGGTGAAGGGGAAGTGGTGCGGACGGAACCGCGCCTGGATCGCGTCCAGTTCGAAGAAGCGGGCGATGAAGGTCTGAAGCGTGGTCTTCAGGTGGCCCATGTGGATGTCGCGATCGATCACCAGGCCTTCGATCTGATGGAACATCGGCGTATGGGTGGCGTCCCAATCCTTGCGGAAGGTGCGGCCCGGCGCGACGATCCGGATCGGCGGCTTTTGCGATATCATGGTGCGGACCTGCACCGGGCTGGTGTGGGTGCGCAGCACCTTGCGTTCGCCCGTCTCGGGGTCCGGCTTCAAGAAGAAGGTGTCATGCATTTCCCGCGCCGGATGTTTGGGCGGGAAATTCAGGGCGGTGAAGTTGTGGAAGTCGTCCTCGATGTCCGGACCTTCGGCCACGGCGAAGCCCATCTCGGCGAACAAGGCGATCATCTCGTCCATCACCTGCATGGTCGGATGGACCCCGCCCTTCCTGCGCGGACGCGCCGGCAAGGTCAGGTCGATGCGTTCCGACAGCAGGCGCGCGTCCAGTTCGGCGGCTTCCAGCGCGGTCTTCTTCGCGGCGATGGCGGCGGCGACGCGGTCACGCAGACCGTTGATCATCGGTCCCTGTTCGCGGCGTTCGTCGGGGCTCATAGCGCCCATGCCCTTCAGCAGGCCGGAGACGGAGCCGGACTTGCCCAGGGCGGCGACGCGCACCTCCTCCAGGGCGGCGACGGTTTCCGCGCCGCCGATGGCGTTGATCAGGTCGAGTTCGAGTGTGGCGAGATCGGTCATTTGCCCCGTGCCTTAGCGTTCTCGCGCGCGTTCGTCACCCTTCAAGGGGCCGATGCGATGGCCTGAAGTTCCGACGCCGGCGCCTTGTTGGCCGCAACGATCCAGGCGGGCGGTTCCGGCTCCCAGCGTATGGGCCGGCCGTCGGTCTGCATCCAGCGATGCAGCCACGAGATTCCGTTGGCGCGGACATAGGTGTCGGCATGGCCGTAGATCGGATCGGCCAGCGCCTCTTCCAGCGGCACGAAGCGATAGCCGCGCGCCAGATACAGGGCGTGGATCTGCAGATAATAGGCCTGGTTCAGGCTGTTGGCGTGCAGCAGTAGCACCTGCGCCGGTTCACGCCCGCCCGCCACCTCTGCGCTGTAGGGCTCGTAGAAGTCCAGCACCGTCGCCATATGCGCCACATAGGCCTGACCGATGCGCTGCATCAGCGCTTGGTCGCCGATCTGCTCGGCCTTGCGATAGACGTCGGCGAACATCCAGTCGTTGTTGTCGAGGGTCACAGGCGCGACCGTATAGCCGCGCTGGGCCAGGCCGGCGGCGATGGCGTCGTGCTTTTCCTGCGTCTCGCCGGTGAACAGATAGGGGTGGCGGAACCAACGCAGGGTCTGGCCGCGCGCCTCAAGCGCCTGCCGAACGATCGGCGCCCCGGCGTCCACGTCGGCCAGATAGGCCTCAACCGTCGTCGAGTGGATGTTCAGATGGGTGTTGGTGTGGTTGCCCAGGTCCAGACCAGCGTCCAGCCAGACGTTCAGCACGCGCGGCAGGATCGTGGCGCGCTCGGCCTCGCACACCTTGCCCGCATTGACGAAGGCTGTGCCGTGCGTGTCCAGCGGCTTCAGCATGGCGACGAAATCCTGGGTGATCGTCATCAGGCGCGCCGGATCGCACAGGGTCGCCGCATCCGTCTGGAACGGCAGGTCATCGAAGGTCACGGCCACGCGTCGGTCCTGCGCGGCGGCGGGAGTGACAAGAACGAGGGCGGCAACCAGGCCGCAGATCAGGGTGCGCATTATACGGCGAGACTATCGAAGTCGCGTGCGCGAGGGAATATCGCTCGCAGTCCGGACTTTCCATCCGCCTACGGATCGACTGTCGAAAACCCGCCGCGAAAGGTTCATGAACGGCAAAGCTGGCGTTAAATATCAGCGTCTAATCAGGCCTCCGGACTTGCGAGGACCTTGATGCCGCTGATCGGTGATTTCGTCGACTTGATCGCGCCTGTGGCCCCGTCCACGCCGGGCGCCGATGTGTTCGAACGGTTCCAGACCGAGCCGAACACCCTGGCCCTGGCTGTCGTCGATGACGATGGCCGCCCCCTCGGCATCATCGAACGCAACGCCTTCACCCTGAGGATGGCGGCCGAGTTCGGACGCGCCCTGTATGCCCGAAAGCCCGCCGAAAGCCTGATGGACCGCAATGCGCCGGTGGCGGAGGCGGCGACCAGCGCCGAGGCCTTCTTCCACGCCTACGATGCGGCGGAACTGGGCGCCTTGCTGACGGGCTTCATCGTCGTGGCGGACGGCCGCTACGTCGGCGTCGGCACGGCGCTGCAGGTGGTGCAGGCCGGCGCGGCCCTGCACCGCCAGCGGGCCGAGGAGATGAGCGCCCTGGCCCGCGACCTGGCGCTGGCCGAGGCCGAGGCCGTTGCCTCCAGCCGGGCCAAGTCCGAGTTCCTGGCGGTGATGAGCCACGAGATCCGCACGCCCCTGAACGGCGTGCTGGGCGTCGCGGCCCTGATGGACAAGAAGCTGGAGCAGGAAGAGCTGCGCCCCTACGTCCGCACCGTCATCGATTCGGGCCAGAGCCTGCTGCGGCTGCTGACCGACGCGCTGGACATGTCGCGTGCATCGGCCGGCATGCTGACGCTGGAGGAGGAGCCGCTGGACCTGGCGGCCGTCGCCTTCGACATCGACGCCCTGTGGCGCGCGCGGGCCGAGGAAAAGGCCCTGGCCCTGACCATCCGCACCGACCTGACCGTTCCCTGCGTTCAGGCCGACGGGATGCGGCTGAAGCAGTTGCTGAACAACCTGATCGGCAATGCGCTGAAGTTCACCCTGACGGGCGAGGTCGTCGCCCTGATCGAGAGTCGGTCGGACGGCGAGGTCATCTTCACCGTGGACGACAGCGGCCCCGGCGTGCCCGAGGCGGCGGCCGCGACCATCTTTGATCCTTTCAACACCGGAAAGGCCGGACGCGAGGGGGCGGGCGCGGGCCTGGGCCTGGCCATCTGCCGACAGATCGCCGAACGGATGGGCGGCGCGATCTCGCTGGGCGCCTCGCCCCAGGGCGGCGCGCGCTTTCAGGTGCGCCTGCCGCTGCGCGTCGCGACCGAGAGCGCGGCGCCCGCTCCGGCCATGGCCGAGCCGACCCCGCACGACACCCTGCATGTGCTGGTGGTGGACGACAACGCCACCAACCGCTTCGTCGCCGGCAAACTGCTGGAGATGTTCGGCTGCACCTGCGAGATGGCCGAGAACGGGCGCGAGGCGGTGGACGCCGTCAGCGCGCGCCGGTTCGACCTGGCCCTGATGGACATCAAGATGCCGGTGATGGACGGGGTCGCCGCAACGCGGGCCATCCGCGCCCTGCCCGGTCCGGCCGGCGCCTTGCCGATCCTGGCCCTGACGGCGAACGCCGACGAGCGCGACGAGCTGGACTATATCGCCGCCGGCATGAACGGCGTGGCGCAAAAGCCGATCCAGCCCGACGCCCTTCTGAACGCCATCCGCATGGTGCTGGCGCAGAGCCAGGCATCGCACGTCCCCAAGGCGGCCTGAAACGAAGAACGCCCGCCCCGGAAACCGGAGCGGGCGTCATTCTTGTTGCGCTACGCTCGCGACGCGATCGCTCGCGGCTTGAGCGCGGCCCTTAAGCCAGAGCGGCGCGGACCTTATCGGCGACGGCCTTGAAGCCGGTCGCGTCAGCGGCGATCGCGGCCAGAACCTTGCGGTCCAGTTCGATGCCGGCCTTGTTCAGGCCGTTGATGAACTGGCTGTAGGTGAAGCCTTCCAGACGGGCGGCGGCGTTGATGCGCTGGATCCACAGGGCGCGGAAGTTGCGCTTCTTGGCGCGACGGTCGCGATAGGCGTATTGCCCGGCGCGGTCGACGGCGGCCTTGGCCGTACGGATGGTATTCTTGCGGCGGCCGGAGAAGCCCTTGGCCTGCTCCAGAACCTTCTTGTGCTTGGCGTGCGAGGTTACGCCACGTTTAACGCGAGCCATGTCGCTATTCCTTCAAATTCTTTGGGATGGAGATCAGTCGTACAGCGCGCGCCGATCAGGCGTACGGCATGTAGGATTTGATCTTCTTGGCGTCGGCGTCGGCCATGACCGAGGTGCCGCGGTTCTGGCGGATGTATTTCGAGTTGTGGCTGATCAAGCGGTGACGCTTGCCCGCAACGCCGGCCTTAACCTTGCCAGTGGCCGTGAATTTGAAGCGCTTCTTGGCGCCCGACTTCGTCTTCAGTTTCGGCATTTCAGTCTCCTTTTTGGAGGGCTACCGTCCTTTGGACTACTTGAGCCCGTGGGGAGGTGTCTCTCCAGAGTTTAAGAACCGCCCAGGCATGCCTGTTCGCCTGGCGGTTCGGTACGCGAAGGCGCGGCTTCTACGTGAAGAGCGCCGCCATTGCAAGACGAGTCAGGCCGGGGCTTTGACGCCGCCCTCGCCGCTGCGAATGACGCGTCCGGCGTTGATCGCCATCAGGGCCGCCGGGATGGTCAGCAGCGCCCCGATCACGAAGGGCCAATCATGCCCCAGCCCCGAGAACAGCGCGCCCGCGATCATCGGCCCGAAGATGCGCGCCACCGAGCTTGAAGCCATGTTCAGACCCAGCATGGCTCCCTGCCGATCCGGCGGCGAGGCGCGGCTGATCATGGCCGAGATATTGGGCATGGCCAGCGACATGCCGCATGCGCCGATCGCCATCACGATCGGAATGATCCAGCCTTGGACCACCGGGATCGTCAGGGCGCCCAGCTCGAGCCGTGTCGCGGGAAACCACGCGACAGGCGCCAGCACCTGCAACACCAGCGAGGTTCCAAACAGCAGCATGCCGGTGGCCAGCACGCGCGATTCGCCGAAGCGCCGCGCCAGCCGCCCTGCGAAGAACCCCTGGTTCAGCGTGGAGACGATGCCCACGATCATGAAGCTGAGCCCCACCTCGCGCGCGCCCCATTGATAGCGGCTCTCGGACCACAGGCCGAACACGCTCTCCATCGCCGAAAACCCGGCCATATAGATCAGGGTCACGACCAGCACGCGCGACACCACGGCATTGTCGCGCGCATCCTTCAGCCCCGCCAGGAAGGCCGGACGCGGGGCGGCGGGATCGGCCTTGGCCCGGCTTTCGCGCAGGAAGACGACCACGCCGACCGCCGCGATCGCCGCCAACGCCGCCGCCAGGAAGATCGGCAGCTGATAGCCCAGCCGTCCCAGCTGCGGCTGCGTCAGCAATCCACCTAAGCCCGGACCGACAATGAAGCCCAGGCCGAACGCGGCCCCGATCAGACCCATCCGCCCGGCCCTCTGCTCGGGCGGGGTCACATCGGCGACATACCCCTGAACCGTCGAGATATTGCCCGCGCCCAGGCCGGTGAACAGCCTGACCGCGATCGCCAGCCAGATGTTGGGCACGAAGGCCAGCATCAGATAGCCGAGCGCATTGGCGATCAGGGTCATCAACAGCACGGGCTTTCGCCCGATCCGGTCCGACAGCCGACCCCAGAACGGCTCGGCGAAGAACTGACCCAGCGAATAGGCCGAGAACATCAGCGTGATCTGCCAAGCCTCGGCCTTCAGGCTCTGGGCGAAGAACGGCAGCAACGGCACCACCAGCCCGAACCCGACCAGATTGATGAACACCGTCGCAAACAACACAGCCAGCGCCGGTGTCTTAAGCTTGGGCGGCGGGGTGCGCGCAGCGACCGTATCGGCGTTCGTCATTCCCAACGCTTAGCCGTTTCTCCAGCAAAGAAAAACGCCCCGGTCGCGGGACCGAGGCGTTTGGTATTCAGCGATGGATCGTGATTAGCGCGGGGCCAGGATCATGATCATTTGGCGGCCTTCCATCTTGGGCGAGAACTCGACCTTGGCGACCTCATCGAAGTCGGCCTGGACCTTGTTCAGCAGCTTCATGCCCAGTTCGGGGTGGGCCATTTCGCGACCGCGGAAGCGCAGGGTGACCTTGACCTTGTCGCCTTCCTCGAAGAAGCGGTGCATGGCCTTGGCCTTCACCTCATAGTCGTGGGTGTCGATGTTCGGACGGAGTTTGATCTCCTTCAGTTCGACGACCTTCTGGCGCTTGCGCTGCTCGGCCTTCTTCTTCTGTTCCTGGAAACGGTGCTTGCCGTAATCGAGGATCTTGGCCACCGGCGGCTCGGAGGTGGAGACGATCTCGACCAGGTCCATCCCGGCTTCCTCGGCGGCTTCCAGAGCAGCGGAGGTGGGCATGACGCCCTGTTTTTCGCCGTTCTGGTCGATGAGCAGAACGCGAGGGGCGCGGATATCCTGGTTCATACGCGGCCCGTCTTTCACGGGTGGCGCTTGCATGGGACGGCGAATGGGCGTCGTTTCCTTATGTGGTCAGAGAAGGCGTATGTCGTGATGAGCGATTGCACGCGGCGATCGCCACGTTCCCCTCAAGGCCGGCAATATGCGCCGCGAGCCCCGATTTTTCAAGGGTTCGCAGGCGTTTCGACGATGTAGGCGTCATGTAGCGCCAGCACCGCGTCGAAGACGTGATCCACCGTCAGGTCCTCGATCGGCGCGAACTGGCCGCGCGTCTCGTTGGACGCCGCCGTGCGCGTCTTGGGTCCCCAGGGACCGTACAGCCACCACTCGGTCGGACCGAACAGACCCAGGGTCGGCCGGCCCAGCGCCGCCGACACGTGCATCAGACCCGAATCGTTGCCGACGAACAGATCGGCCCGATCGATGGCGGCGGCCGAGGCCAGGATGTCGCCCTTGCCGACGAAATCGATGCCGCGCGGGCCGGCAGCTTCCAAAGCCGGGGTCGCGGGCGGCCGGTCGCCCGGCCCGCCCACCGGCATGAAGCGCCAGCCGTCGAAGCGCGGCTCGGCCTTCAGCTTCTCGACCAGGGCGCCCCAGCGATCGGCGGGCCAGCTCTTGCCCGGCTGATGCGCGATGGGGGCCAGGGCGATTATCGGGCCGGGACCCGCGCCGCCCGCCAGCTGCGGATCGATCACGGCGGCGGCCTCGGCCCGAGCCTGATCGTCCAGGAAGATTTCGGGATCCAGCGGCGTCGGCGAACCCATCAGCCGCGACACCATCTCGACCTTGCGCAGGCCCGTCTCCCACGAGCGGTTATAGACGATGCGCCGCTTCGCCGGGATCAGATAGCTGAGCGCCGAACCCCGGATGTCGATCACCAGATCCCAGCGCGTGCCGACGACCTGTTTCCACAGATCGAGCCAGTGGCCAGACAGCTTCTTCTTGTCCAGCACGATGGTGCGCACCACGCCGGGCGCGTTGCGGAAGAAGGGCGCAGGCGGCCGGCCGCAGGCGACGGTGATCTCGGCCCCAGGGACCTGACGCGCGATCTCGCGGATCACGCCCGACGAGATGACGCAGTCGCCGATGCGGTTGGAGGTGACGAACAGAACCTGGGGTGCGGACATGGGTCTGTGTTCCGCCATCGCGCGTCGCGGTCAAGGGTGACGACGGCGGAAAGTCCGGGCAGAACGGCGCCATGACCGACATCCAGCACCTGTCCCGCCCCGATGGCGAAACCCTGGCCTTCAAACGCGTCGAAGGCGGCGGCCCGACCGTGATCTGGGTCGGGGGCTTCCGCTCGGACATGGAGGGGACCAAGGCCCTGGCCCTGGACGTCGCCGCACGCGAACGCGGCTGGAACTTCGTCCGCTACGACCATTTCGCCCACGGCCAGTCCTCCGGCGACTGGAGACAGGCCACCATCGGCCGCTGGCACGAGGACGCCGTCGCCCTGATCGACAGTCTTTCCGGCCCGGTCATTCCGGTCGGCTCCTCGATGGGCGGCTGGGTCTCGCTGCTGGCGACGATGGCGCGGCCGGACCGGATCAAGGGGCTGGTCCTGGTCAATCCGGCCCAGGATTTCACCGAACGGCTGATGTGGCCCGGCCTGGCGGACCACGAGCGTCAGGCCATCCTGCGCGAGGGCGAAACCCTGATCGTCGAGGAGGGTCTGGGCGAATATGTCCTGACGTGGCGTATGTTCGAAGAGGCGCGCGATTGGCTGCTGCTGGACGGCGTGATCAACATCGCCGCCCCGGTTCATATCCTGCAAGGCCGCGCCGACGACGTCGTGCCTTGGCGACATCAGGTCGAACTGGTCGAACGGCTGACCGGCGGCGACGTGCGCCTCGACCTAATCGAAGGCGGCGATCACCGGCTTTCGACGCAGGCGGACCTCGACCGACTGGTCGCGGCGGTCGAGGCGATGCGGGGCTAAAAATCCTCCCCCGTTCACGGGGGAGGGGGACCACGAAGTGGTGGAGGGGGCGGATACGCAACAGACCTCGACCGCGTCTTACATACGGTGCGGGGCTCGCCCCCTCCACCGCCTGCGGCGGTCCCCCTCCCCCGCTGACGCGGG
>NZ_DAMBJX010000045.1:0-23133 GCF_032067225.1 Brevundimonas vesicularis
ATGGCGATGATTTAAGGGCTGCGGCCCTTATCACGTCGCGCAACAGACTATTTCCAGCCCGAAAGCCTGTGCTAAAGGGTTGAATGCGTCGGCGGTTCGGGCTTTCGGGCTTGCGTCGCCATCGCTGCCGTGAGACGGCGATTTCTGAGCTACCCCCGCCTCTACGGCGATTTCAAACAGGCAGAGAGACACTCATGTCCGACACCCTCGAGCGCGTTCGCAAGATCGTCATCGACCATCTGGACGCCGATCCGGACAAGGTCACCGAAAAGGCCAGCTTCATCGACGACCTGGGCGCCGACTCGCTCGACAACGTCGAGCTGGTGATGGCCTTCGAAGAAGAATTCGACATCGAGATCCCGGATGACGCCGCTGAGCACATCCAGACGGTCGGCGATGCGGTCAAGTTCATCGACGAAAAGTCGGCCGGCTGATCTCAGTCGCCGATCTCGGCCGAACAGGCTGACGGTTCACAGGGCCGCCCGGCGCTCCTAGCGGAGACGCCCGGCGGCCTTTACTGTTTCTGACCCGCGCGAATCCGCAATGATTCCGAAGGGTCGGGCTGGAGATAAGGGAGCACGCACCATGCGCCGCGTCGTCGTTACGGGCATCGGTCTGCTGACCCCCCTGGGTTGGGGCGTCGAGAAGAGCTGGAAAGGCATCGTCGAGGGACGCTCGGGCATCGGCCCGATCACGTCGTTCGACACTACGGGCTATGGCTGCACCATCGCCGGCGAAGTGCCGAGCGTGGATGGACGCGGCGGCGGCGGCGAAGGCGACTTCGATCCCGAGAAGATCATGTCCGCCAAGGACAGGAAGCGCGTCGACGACTTTATCCTGTACGCCATCGCGGCGGCGGATGAGGCCCTGGCCGACGCCAACTGGAAGCCCGAAACAGACGAGGACAAGGAGCGCACCGGCGTGATGGTCGGCTCCGGCATCGGCGGCCTGGGCCCCATTGCCGACACGGCGATCGTGCTGAAGGAACAGGGCGTGCGTCGCGTCAGCCCCTTCTTCATCCCCAGCGCCCTGATCAACCTCGCCGGCGGCCAGATTTCGATCCGCCACGGCCTGAAGGGGCCGAACCATGCGGCGGTGACCGCCTGCGCCACCGGCGCCCACGCCATCGGCGATGCGGCGCGGATGATCGCGCTGGATGACGCGGACGTGATGGTGGCGGGCGGGGCCGAAAGCTCGGTCGTGCCGATCGGCATCGCGGGCTTTCTGGCCTGCAAGGCGCTGTGCACCGCCTATAACGACACGCCTGAAAAGGCGTCGCGTCCCTATGACCGCGGCCATGCGGGCTTTGTCATGGGCGAGGGCGCCGGCATTCTGGTGCTGGAAGAATACGAACACGCCAAGGCGCGCGGGGCCAAGATCTACGCCGAAGTCGTGGGCTATGGCATGAGCGGCGACGCCTATCACATCACCGCCCCGTCCGAGGACGGCGAAGGCGGGGTGCGGGCCATGAAGGCGGCGCTGAAACGGGCCGGTCTGCAGCCGTCGGACCTGGACTATGTCAACGCCCACGGCACCTCGACCATGGCCGACTGGATCGAGCTGAAGGGGATCGAGGGGCTGGTCGGGGATCATGCACAGAACCTGACCGTCTCTTCGACCAAGTCGATGACCGGACACCTGCTGGGCGCGGCGGGCGCCATCGAGGCGGCCTTCTGCGTGCTGGCGATCCGCGATCAGATCGCGCCGCCGACGATCAATCTGGACGATCCCGAGATGGAGACGCCCATCGACCTGGTCCCCAACAAGGCCAAGCCGATGAAGATCGATGTGGCCATGTCCAACAGCTTCGGCTTCGGAGGCACCAACGCCTCGGTGATCTTCAAGAAGGTCGACTGAGATGTTCGGGCGCGGGCGGGTCGAGAAATCCAGCGGGCGGTCGGGTTTTACGGTCTCGCTGCTGACCGCGTCCGCGACCTTCGGCCTGTTCCTGCTAGTGGCGCTGATCGCCGTCTGGGCGGTCTATTATGCGCCGGGACCGTCCGCGCGGCAGGGGCAGACGACGGTGATCACCCTGCCCAGCGGGTCGGGCGTCTCGGCCATCGCCGCGCGGATGAAGGCGGCGGGTGTGATCCGTTCGACGGACCTGTTCCGTGCGGCGGCGACCCTGACGGGCGCAGATCGTCGGTTGAGGGCCGGCGAATACGAGGTGCCGTCCGGCACGTCCTTGGCCGGGGTGCTGAACCTGCTGGTCGAGGGGCGGGTGGTGCGCCATTTCGTGACCCTGCCAGAGGGCTGGTCGTCGTTGCAGGCGGTGGACATCCTGAACAAGGAGGCGGTGCTGACCGGGACGGTCGCCGAAACGCCCGAGGAAGGCAGCCTGTGGCCCGACACCTATGAGGTTTCGCGCGGCGATACGCGTCAGTCGGTGATCGACCGGATGCAGCGCGCGGCGACCGAGAACCTGCGCCTGCTGTGGAGCCAAAGGTCGCCCGCGACCGTGGCGCGTACGCCGGAGGAGGCGGTGATCCTGGCCTCCATCGTGGAGAAGGAGACGGCGCTGGCGGCGGAGCGGCCCCGCGTGGCGGCGGTGTTCTCGAACCGCCTGCGCGCCGGGATGCGTCTGGAGAGCGACCCGACCATCGTCTATGGCGTGACCAAGGGAAGGCCGCTGGGGCGCGGCATCCGGCGCTCGGAGTTGCTGGCGCCGACGCCGTGGAACACGTACCAGATCAACGGGCTGCCGCCGACGCCAATCGCCAATCCGGGCAAGGAGGCGGTCAAGGCCGTGTTGAACCCGCCGGCCGATCCGGCGCTGTTCTTCGTGGCGGATGGCTCCGGCGGACACGCCTTCGCCCTGACCTATGACGAGCACCTGAAGAACGTCGCGCGGTGGCGTCAGATCGAGCGCCAGAAGGCGGGCCTGCCGCCGGAAGCGACGCCGCCCGCCACGCCGGGAACCACTGCGGCGCCGATGACGAGTGAGCCGGCCGCCACGTCGGTCGAGAACGGTCAGGCGACGATCACCCTTCCTGCCGGCGCGACGCAGGGGCCGCGATGAGAACGCTATCTGGCATGACCGGCTTTGGCCGGGCCGACGGGGCCGGTGAAGGCTGGACCTGGTCGGTCGAGGCGCGTTCGGTCAACGGGCGCAATCTGGAGGTCCGATTCCGTGGGCCAAACGGTTTCGACGGGCTGGAGCGCGCGGCCAAGGCGGCTGGCCAGGCGCGGTTTGCGCGGGGCCAAGTCACCATCGGCGTTCAGGCCAAGCGAGCCGACGCCGGCGAGGCGGCAGTCACAATTAACGCCGCCGTGCTTGCGCGCTATCTGACGCTGGCGAACGAACTGGCTGAAGACGGCGCAACGCCGCCGTCTGCCGACGGCCTTCTGGCCCTGCGCGGCGTGATCGAGGCGCCCGAAGAGGTGGATGATCCCGAGGCGCGGGCGGCGGTCGAGGCGGCCATGACCCGCACAGTTGAAAAGGCGCTGGATGCGCTGAAGGCGTCACGCCAGAACGAGGGCGCGCAACTGACGCCGGTACTGGACGAATTCATCGCTCGGATCGAGGCGCTGGTCGTCCAGGCGGAAGGCGAGGCGGCTGCGCAGGTCGAGGCCATCCGTGATCGCTTCACGCGCCGAATTTCTGAATTGGCGCCCGATGCGCCGGGGCTTGAGGACCGGATTTTCCTGGAAGCCGCCGCTCTGGCGACAAAGGCCGATGTGCGCGAGGAGCTGGATCGGCTGACCGCCCATGTCGCCTCGGCGCGCCAGCTTGTGGCCTCGGCGCCCGCCGGGCGGAAACTCGACTTTCTGATGCAAGAATTCATGCGTGAGGCCAACACGCTGTGCTCGAAATCCGCTACGACCGCGCTCACCGGAATCGGCCTGGAGCTCAAGGCCGTCATCGAACAGTTGCGTGAGCAGGTCCAGAATGTCGAATGAACGCAGCCCCCGCCGGGGCGTCCTCCTGATCGTCGCCAGTCCTTCGGGCGCCGGCAAGACCTCGCTGTGCCGCCGGTTGATGGCCGATCATGGCGGGCTGGAGCTGTCGGTCTCGATGACCACGCGCGGCATCCGGCCGGGCGAGGTGCATGGGCGCGACTACAACTTCGTCGGCCATGACGAGTTTCAGCGCCTGATCGACGAGGACGCCTTCCTGGAATGGGCGGACGTCCACGGCAATCGTTACGGCAGCCCGCGCGGGCCTGTGGACAAGGCGCTGGCTGAGGGACGCGACGTGCTGTTCGACATCGACTGGCAGGGTGCGCGCGATGTCGCCGAGAAATGCCCGGAGGACGCCGTGCGCGTCTTCATCCTGCCGCCCAGCCTGGAAGAGCTGCGTCGCCGTCTCGTCACCCGCTCACAGGACGCCGACGACGTGATCGAGCGCCGTGTGGCCAACGCCAAGAGTGAAATCGAACACTGCGACGCCTTCGACTATGTGTTGGTGAACGAGGATTTCGACCGGTCCTACGCCGAACTGGCCCACATTTATCATGCCGAGCGTTCGCGCCGGTTCAGGAACCTGTGGGTCGGCGACTACAAGGCCGCCCTTCTGAACGAAGCGGTCTGAAAAAAACAGCGCCACAGGCCGTGGGGACCTGCGGCGCTGTGGGGTACTCAACGCTACGCTACTGATGCTGTTTTGCCGCCCAGAAGATTTCGGACGGTAAACGCGGCCATAGGGAATGTCCCGTAGCTGCCCAACGGCTCAGGTTTACGTCCTGTTCGCCCTCTTGACCTAACGTCAGGCGGTGAACGGGGGTGTCATGGGCTTTCTTCATTCGATCGCGCCTCTCTTGGCCAGCAGCGCCAAGGAGAGGGTCAAGCAGGTCCCGGTCAGGCTTTTGCTGGCCGCCTTGGTCGGTTGGGCCATGAACGAAGCTGGAATGCTGCGATGGGTTCCGCTGTGGCTGGCGGTTGCGGTTCTGGTTCAGGCGTTCGAACTGTGGGCTATGGCGCCGTTCAGACGCGCCGAAGCTTCGCAGAGCCCGCTGTCCGTGTTTGTCGCTCTGGCGTCCACCACCGTGATGGCGACGACCTATGCCGCGATGGCCCTGATGGTCTGGTCCACCAATCACCCAGCGCTTGTGACGCTCGCCGCCCTGACGATGGCGGGCGGGCTATTGACCAATGTCGCGTCCGGCATCGCCTCGCGTCGGATCTTCTTCATCGGCGGCAGCCCTTATCTGGCGGCGCTGGCATTGATGCCGGCGATCAAGGTGATCCAGGGCGATACCCGCGGGGTCGTGGTCATGACCCTGTCCGCTGTCCTATTCGTCGGCATGGTGCTGAACATCTACTGGCGAGTGCACGGATCACGCGAAGCCGAGGTGAAATCCCGGGCGGAAGCAGAGACGCGGCTGGAGCAGGCGCAGGCGGCCATGGCCGATCGTGCGGCGATGGCGGCGATCGTCAGCCATGAGTTGCGCACGCCCGTCAGCGCCATCTTGGCCGGCGCCCATGTCATTCGTGATGGCAAGTCGCCGGAGCACCGCCAGGAGACGGCCGACCTGATCATCGACGCCGGACGATTGATGACCGGCATGCTGAACGATCTGCTGGACCACTCCAAGATGGAGGCCGGGGCGATGGCGATGGAAAGCCGCGACTTCGAGCTGGGCGATTTGATGCGCGATACGGTGCGGTTCTGGGCGGCGCCAGCGGCGGACAAGGGACTGACGCTGGACATGTCGGGCGTGGACAGCGAGGCGGTGTGGCTGCGCGGAGACCCCTATCGTCTGCGCCAGATCATCAACAATCTTGTGTCCAACGCGATCAAGTTCACACCGTCGGGCGCGATCCGTCTTGAAGCGTCGGCGCCGCGTGGCGACGGGAAGCACTGTCTGACCCTGACCGTCATCGACCAAGGCGCCGGCATTGCGCCAGACGCGATGAACCGGCTGTTCACACCCTTCGCGCAGGGGTCCGCCGAGGTGGCGCGCACCTATGGCGGGACCGGCTTGGGGCTGACCGTCAGTCGGGAGCTGGCGCGGTTGATGGGCGGCGACCTGACAGTCGAGAGCACGCCGGGGCAGGGCGCGGCCTTCACCGTGTGTGTCGATCTGCCAGCGGGTCAGCCGACGCAGGCTTTGGACGGGCAGGAGACGGCGGCGCCCGTTCTGGCCCGGCGGCTTCGCGTGCTGGCCGTGGACGATCACGAGATCAATCGCCGCACGATCTCGCTCGTGCTTCAGCCGCTGGATGTCGATCTGACCACGGCCTCGGACGGCCATCTGGCGCTGGCGCTGCTGTCGGAGAAAGCGTTCGACGTGGTGCTGATGGATGTGAATATGCCGGGCATCGACGGCAACGAGACGACACGGCGCTTGCGGGCGTCGGACGGGCCCAATGCGGACGCCCCTGTGATCGGGTTCAGCGCGGGCACGGAAGCCGAACAGGTGCAGGCCTGCTATGCGGCCGGTATGACGGACTGGTTGGCGAAGCCGCTGGAGCCGAAGAAGCTCTACGACGCCTTGCACCGGGCGACATCGACGGCGGCGCCGGCGAAGGCGGCTTAAGCCAGGGCCGCGAACCAAGGCCGCAGGCGGCTCAAGGCGTCTTCGATTTCGGTGGTAGAGACGGCGAAGCTGAAACGGATGAAATGGTGACCTTCGACGGGGTCGAAATCGACGCCGGGCGCGGTGGCGACGCCGGTGTCGCGCAGCAACTGCTCGCAGAAGGCCACGCTGTCGTTCGTCAGATGGCCGATGTCGGCCCAGATGTAGAAGGCGCCGTCGGGGGGCGCGATCTTGCGCAGACCCAGCGCGGGCAGGGCCTCCAGCATCAGCTGGCGGTTGCGGGCGTAGGTCTGGATATGGCCTTCCAGCTCATCGATCGCGTCCATGGCGACTAGACCGGCATGCTGGCTGAGGCTGGGCGGCGTCAGGAACATGTTGCCGATATAGGCGCGGGCGGCGTCGATCCGGTCCTCCGGGACCAGCAGCCATCCCAGGCGCCAGCCCGCCATGCTCCAGTATTTTGAGAAGCTGTTGATGACCACGGCGTCGGGCGCAAACTGCAGCATCGAGGGCGTTGGGCCGACGTAGCTGAGGCCGTGGTAGATCTCGTCCGAGACGATGGCGATGTTGCGCGCGCGGCAGACCTCGGCGATGGCGGCCAGCTCGGCGTCCGGGATGATGGTGCCGGTCGGATTGGCCGGGCTGGCGATGATGACGCCGGCGGGGGCGGGATCCAGCGCCTGGAGTTGGGCGGCGGTCAGCTGGAAGCGGGTGTCGGGACCGCAGGCGATCTCCACCGGCTCAAGATGAAGGGCGCGCAGCGTGTTGCGATAGGCGACGTAACCGGGCCGGGCCAGGGCGATCCGGTCGCCGGGCTTGAACAGGGTGCTGAGCGCCAGAACCAGGGCCGGGGAGGCGCCGCAGGTCAGCAGAATGCGGTTGGGATCGACGGCGACGCCGTACCGCTCGTCGTACAGGCGCGCGATGCGGGCGCGCAGATCGGGACTTTCCCAATAGCCCATGGCGTCGGCGTCCAGCACCTGATGTGCCCGCGCAATAGCGGCGGCGGGCGCGCCCGTGGAGGGCTGCCCGAACTCCATATGGATGATCGAGCGGCCTTCGCTCTTGAGCTGATGCGCCAGGCGGCTGACGGAGATGGCGCGGAACGGTTCGACGGTCATTGAAGGGCATCCGCCAGTCGCAGGAAGCCGGCGACATCGATGGTTTCGGCGCGGGCGTCGGGCTCAATGCCAGCGGCCTCGCACAGGGCGGCGCCGCCCAGCTGTTTCAGACTGGACCGCAGCATTTTGCGGCGCTGGCCGAAGGCGGCGGCGGTGACGCGTTCCAGCTTCTTCAGGCGTTCCGGCGACGGGCGCTCATCCAGCGGAACCAGATGGACGACGGCCGAGGCCACCTTGGGCGGCGGGGTGAAGGCGGCGGCAGGCAGATGCATGACGATGCGGGCGGTGCAGACGGCTTGGGCGATGACGGCCAGACGGCCGTAGGCGTCCTCGCCTGGGCCTGCGGCGACGCGCTCTGCGACCTCCTTCTGGAACATCAGGGTCAGGCTGTGGGGCAGCCATGAGCCGGTCAGCCATTTGATCAGCAGAGGCGTCCCGACATTGTAGGGCAGGTTGGACACCAGATGGGTCGGGCCGGAGACCAGATCCGCCTCCTTCACCTTCAGCGCATCGGCTTCGACGATGGTCAGGCGGCCGGAGCCGTCGTCCAGTTCGGTGAGCAAGGGAATGAAGCGCGGATCCTTTTCCACCAGGACCACGGCGCCGGCGTCGGATTCCAGCAGGGCGCGGGTCAGGCCGCCGGGGCCGGGGCCGACCTCGATGACGGCGCGCCCCTCGAACGGGCCGGCCATACGCACGATCTTGCGCGTCACATTCAGGTCCAGCAGGAAATGCTGGCCGAAGCTCTTCTTGGCCGAGAGGCCGTGGGCGTCGAGGGTTTCGCGGAGGGAGGGAAGGTCGGTCACACGCCCTGTTAGCGCGCGGCGCGGGCCGCCGCCATCTCCGATGCCAGGCGAATGGCGGCGATCAGACTGTCCGGACGTGCGACGCCCTTGCCGGCGATGTCGAAGCCGGTGCCGTGATCGGGCGAGGTGCGGATGATCGGCAGGCCGAGGGAGACATTGACCCCGCCCCAGAAGTCCAGCGTCTTGACCGGAATCAGGGCCTGGTCGTGATACATGCAGATGGCGGCGTCATAGGTCGCGCGCGCCTGATCATGGAACAGGGTGTCGGCGGGTCTGGGGTCGGTGATGTCGATGCCCTCGGCGCGAAGCTGTTCGGCGACGGGGCTCAGGATGTCGAGTTCCTGCAGGCCCAAGGCGCCGCCTTCGCCCGCGTGGGGATTCAGGGCCGCCATGGCCAGGCGCGGGCGGGCGATGGCGAAGTCGCGTTTCAGGCTTTCGTGGACAACGCGGGCGGTGCGGGCGACACGCTCGGCTGTGACCAGTTCCGGCACCTGGTCCAAGGCGACGTGAATGGTGACGAGACAGGCGCGCAGGTTCTGGGCCGTCAGCATCATCACCGGGCCGCGCGAACCGGCGTATGGCGCATCGGCCGTCAGTTCGGCAATGAACTCGGTATGGCCGGGAAAGCGAAAGCCCGAGGCGTACATCGGCGCCTTGGCGATCGGGGCGGTGACGACGCCGGACGCCTCGCCGGATAGGGCGAAGCTGACCGCCTCCTCGATGCCGTCCGCGACGGCCGAGGCATTGGCCGGATCGGGCGACCCGACCACGACCGGGGCGGGCAGGGGGCGATGGATGACGGGAAGGGCGGATCCGAACAGGCCGCCGGCGTCGCCGGGAACCCCGATCTCGGCCACGGGAACACCCTGCGTCCGCATCAGCGCCGCGTCGCCGATCACAGCAAAGGCCGTCTGGTCGGCGCGCAACGCTTTCCAGGCGGCGGCCACGATCTCCGGCCCGACGCCGGCGGGTTCGCCCAGCGTCAGAACCAGAGGCGCGACCGCTGGGGTCATTTGAACTCGATCAGGGCGTCGCTGCGCAGGTCGCGCAGATAGCGGCGCTCCAGCACGGCCAAGTTCTGGGCGCGCAGACGGTTTTCGACCTGCTGACGGTTCGGCGCTTCCGGCCCGCCGACGCGACGACCGCAGACGGCGACCAGGTGCAGGCCCAGCGGGGTGCGGATCGGCGTGGAGACCGAACCGATTTCGCCGGTGCGGGCGAACTGCTGGAACTGGGGCGCCAGGTTGGCGACATCCGATTCACCGAGATCAGCGCCCAAGACGCCCTGCGTCGCGCGGGCCTGGGAGATGATGTTGTCGCAGGTCAGGCCGTTGCGCAGGCCTTCCAGCTTGGCGGTCGCGGCCGCGACATCGGCCTCCGACGCGGTTTCAGGCAGTTCGACCATGACCTGTTTCATCGAAACCAGGCTGGTCGAGGCGCCGTCACGCTTGTCGCGCAGGTAGAGGATATAGACGCCGCCATCGACGACGATGGGGTTCGACAGCTGGCCCGGCTGGAGCTGTCCCAACACTGACTGCACAGCCGGCTGGAGCGAATCCTTGACCACCCAGCCTGCATCGCCTGGGACGCGGGCGCTGGCCGAAGGGGCGGCGGAGAACTGCTGGGCGACGGCCTGGAACGGCGCGCCCTGGATGATCTGTTGCACCAGCTGGCGGGCGCCGTTCAGGGCCGCCTGCGCGCCGCCGACGCGCGCGGCGTCGATGTAGATTTCCCCGAGCAGGAACTGAGGCTTGGACGCCGCCTCGTTCAGGCGACGGACTTCCTGATCGACCTGCAGGGTGCTGGCGCGGGCGCGGCTGTTGAAGCGACCCGGGATCAGCTGGCTCCAGCCGATCTGGGTGCGCAGGTTGTCGCGGAACGCGGCGGGCTGGATGCCGCCCTGTTGCAGAAACTGCATATAAGCCTGCGGCGTCGTGCCGGCGGCGCGGGCCATTTCGGCGATCTCGCCGTCGATTTCCTCGTCCGTGACCTTCAGGCTCTCGAACTTGGCCATCTCCTGATCCTTGAGGCGATCCTCGATCAGGGCGTTCAGGGCGGCCTGCTGAATGGCGGGCAGGTTCTGCTCGGTCGGCTGGACCTGCGACGAGGCGATCAGCATCAGCATGCGCTGACGAAGGTCATAGCCGGTGATGATCTTGTCGTTGACCGTGGCGACGATGCCGTCGGCCATTTCGAACTGAGGCTCGGCGCGCGCCGTCGTCGGCGCCTCTTCAGCCGCAGGATTCGGCGCGCCGGCCGCGGGGCCCTGCGCGGGCGTGGGGGTCTGTGCCGGAGCGGGCGCCGTCTGGGCATAGGCCGAACCGGCGAGGAGGACTGCCGCGAGCGCAGCCCCCGTCGAATAACGCATCAAACCCATTGGTCGTCCTGATTCCTCACAGCGGTCCGCCAGCCAGGCCGGCAGGCGGTCGCGCCCCGTAAAGCGTCATGCTCAACGCATATCGCCCTGTCCATAACCTGAACCTCCGAAAGTGGCGAGGTTTAGGCGCACATAGATGCCTTCCGACGGGCCGCCAGGCCGGGCGCGGGTGTTGTCCCGCCGATAGCCCAGTTCGAACCGCAGGCAGTCGTCGTCGAACAGCACGCCGACTTCCGACCGCGTGATCTCGTTCTGGTCCAGATCGGCGATGCCGGCGACGGTGAAGCCCCAGTTCTGGAAGACGAACTGCTGGCCGGCCAACTGGACGAATTCGTAGTTGCGGTTCAGCGGCCCGTCGACGGGGTTCGACTGATCCAGAATGTAGCTGACGGTGGCCAGGTTGCGACGCCCCCAGCGGCCGTCCAGCGCCGCCTCGGCGCGGCGCACCTCGCCTGAACCGTCCACCGTAGCGTGGAACCAGCTACGGATGCGATCCGACGGCGAGAAGTCGCCCTGGACCACCCAATCCGAGGTCTCGGAGGCCAGACCTGTCGGGTCGTAGAGACGCGCAGGATCGTCGGGAATCGACGTTTTGAAGTCGTCCTGCTGATCGAAGCGATAGCTGCGTCCCACGAACAGGCTGGCCTTGCGACCTTCGGCCCAGCGGATCGTAGCGCGACCGCCCGCCGTCACGCGCGCGCCACCTTCCAGGAGGTCGTAGCCGGAGAAGCGATCCATGCGGAACAGCGACGACTCGTCCAACTCCAGAACCTGGGAGTCCTCGATGGGAATGCGGCGGTCCAGGCTGACCTTGTTGGAGACCGAGAACTGACCTACCGGCTCCAGAATGATGTCGGCGTCGGCGATGCGTTTGATCAGGGGATAGGTGACGTCCACGCCCGCGCTGAACCTGGATCGACTGACCGTCTCGTCACTGTCGATGCCCATCATCGGCGGCAGGTCGGACATGGAATAGAGATCGACGCGCGTATCGACGAACGGCTCCACCCGCATGCCGACCGGCAGGATGATCGCCCGTCGCCATTCCACCTGGCCCGTGATGCGGCGGCTGTCCACGCCAGCCAGACCTGTCGTGACGGGCGGGACGATCTCCGGATTCAAGATCGGCGCGCCGACGAAAGCGTCGCGGTAGAGAGAGACGGCTGAACCCTTCAAGCGCAGCCGGCCGCCGAAGACGAGCTCGCGCGGCTCCCAGCGGGCATCGATCAAGGGGGCGACGAAGGGCAGGGTGTCGTCGTCCTCGAACACCTTGAAGCCATTAGCGTCGCGGAAGTCCGTCGCGGCGAAGGCTGGGTTCAGACGCAGGCTCTGGATCGAGAAGGCAGCGACCGAAACGTAAGACCGATCGGTCTGATGTTCCGCGTAGATCTGGCTGATCAGACGACGGCGGTCGCCATAATAGAGGCCGTTGTCCTGATACGGAGAGCGCACGTCATAGCGGTCGAACAGCGTCTTGTCCGAGGTGCGCTCGGCCGTGAAGCCGAACCGCCATGGGCCATCCGGATCGAACTCGCCGTGCGACAACAGATAGCTGCGATGTTCGCGATCGCCGAACTTCACGTTGCTTTCGAAATCGCCGTCGCCGTCCCGATCGAAGTCGCCGAACTCACGCTCGTAGGTGTAGCCGCCGCGGGCCACGATCATGCCGTTGGCGAACCGTCGCCGCCATTGCAGGTTCAGCAGCGGCGCGACCTTGGTGTTGATCTGCGGGCTGATCAGCCAGTCCTCGGACGGCGATACGACGTGCAGATAGGGAACCTCGACGGAGACGCCGCGACCCTCGTCATAGTTGACGATCGGCACCAGGAAGCCCGAGGCCCGCTCCACCGAGGGATCGGGGTGGGCGAAGAAGGGCGTGTAGAAGACGGGCACCGGCCCGATATAGAAGACGGCGTTGCGATACAGGATCGCGCGCAACTGCTCGTCCTGCGTCACCTTTTCCGCCTGGATCGAGATGGTCGGCGTCTTGGGACCGCCGTCGTCGCAGATCGGGCAGGGGGTGAAGCGGGCGTAGTTCAGTTCGCTGACGTTCTCGCTGCGGCGCACAGCCGTTGCGGCCATCAGACTGGCGCCGTTGGCCAGACGCGTGGCGAAATCCACGGCGACGCCGGTCTCCAGATTTTCGTCCAGCTCGAGACGGCTGGCGTAAACCACGGTGCCATCGGGCGCGATGGCCTCGACGCGGCCTTCGGCCGTCGCCGAACCGGCGTTCAGATCATAGGACAGGTTCTCGCCGCGCAGCACATGGCCGCGCGTGCGGACATAGGCGCGGTTCTCGGGCGTGCCGCTGACGATGATGTTGTCGCCTTCGCGACGCGCATTGTCGGCATCGACGTAGACCGCTTCGGGCGGCAGGCCGTCGGAAGGCGCGGCTGCGGCTGGAGGGGTCGTTTGCGCCCATGCAGGCGTCGCCAAGGGCGCGCAGGCGACCAGGGCCGCACCGGCGAGAAGCCTTGCTTTGAAAGCGTCGAAGCGCCGATCACCCTGCATAGGCCATCCGTAGTCTGAGAAGCGAGCGCCCGATTAGCCGTCTTCGGTATAGAACAGCAAGGTCAAGGCTGCGAGCGCCGTAAGAACAGGCGGCAGCCAGGCGGCGACGAAGGGCGCCACGACCTCGGCCGATCCCATCGCCGACGAAAACTGGTTCAGGAAGAAGAAGGCGAAGCCCAGCACCACGGCCGCCACGCTCATGCGCGCCAGGTCGCCCAATCGCATCATCCGCAGCGAGAAGGCGGCGGCCAGGATGGACATGGCGGCGAACACCAGCGGCGTGGCCAGAAGTTGCTGGAAGCGCAGGCGATAGGCGGTCGAGGTGAAGCCCGCGTTTTCGATTCGGCTGATCTGGTTCGGCAGCGACCAAAAGGGCGTGGCCTGCGGTCGGGCGAAACGATCGAAGGCCTCGTCATCCGCCAGGCTGGAGACCAGGGTCAGGCTGGAATAGGTGACGGCGCGCTGGCCGATCTGGGCGCCGACCGCATCGGTCAGGCGCCAGCTGCCGGCGTTCAGAGAGGCCGACTTGGCGTCGATCCGTTCGGAGAAGGTGCGGCCGCCGCCGGGGGCGGTCGTATAGATGAAGAAGCTGACGTTCAGCAGGCGCGCGTTGGCGCGGTCCTGCTGGCCGGCGCGGATGATCATCTGGCGCTGATCGTCGCCCTCGCGCAGCCAGATCGCCTCCTTGGGATCGCTGCCGGGCGCGGTGCCGGAAATCCGTGCGCGTTCGCGTTGCCACAGACCGTCGCCGGCCGAGGCCATCGGACCCAAGACCGTGACGGTCAGAACTCCCAGGACGAAGGCCATGCCGGCCGCCGGCAGGACGAACCGCCAGGCGGAGACGCCCGCCGCGCGCATGGCGATCAGCTCGCTGCGTCGGTTAAGGCTGATGAAGGCCGACAGGGTGCCGAACAGGAAGACGAACGGCATCAACTGCACGATGACCGAGGGCGACTTCAGCAGCACCAGGCCGAAAATGCGCACGGCCGACAAATCCTGGGCTGAGCCGACGCCGCGCGAGACCTCGACGAAGTCGATCAGCATGACGAGGGCCGAAATCACGGCCAGAGCCACGCCCAGCGACTTCAGCTGCTGGACCAGCACATAACGTTCGATGCCGCCGAGACGGGGGATATGCGGCGAGCGACGGGCGGAGGCGGCGACGGCGGTCATGCGAACTTGGCCTTCAGATCGCGCAGGGCGGCGGTTGTTCGGCTGCGACGCGGCTTCAGCGCGCGGAACAGAACCCGCAGGGCGACGACAATGGCCACGATCGGCACGACGTATTGGAGCACATTCATCCAGCCGTTCCAGGCGCTGGCGGCGACAAGGCCGTAGCCAACGACGCGCAGGACCAGGAACAGGCCCGCCGCCTTGGCGATACGCAACGTATAGCCGGTGCGGCTGAAGGCGCCGCCCAGGATGGCCGAAAGCGCCAGGGCCATGGCGACCATGGCGTAGAGCGGCGAGGCCAGCCGCGAATGCGCCTCGGCCAGCAGTTCGCCGCGCGAGCCGGCGACCTCGAGCACCTTGGCCGTCGGATTCAGCAGCTGGCGCAGATAGAGGTCGGTCGGCTTGTAGCGAATGGTGTCGGTCACCCCAACGAAGGGCGCGAGAGAGAAATCGTATCGCCCGAACGACAGCGTCTCCAGCACGCCGCCCGAAGAATAGCGCTGGGCCGAGCCGTCGATCATGGTCAGGATCGGAATGCCGCCGGCGTCGCGGCTGAAGCGCGCCTCGGACGCGTTCCAGGTCGTGACCTTGTCCTTGTCGTCCAGATAGACGAACAGGTTCTTCAACAGACCGTTCTGCTCAATCTGCTGCACATAGACGGTCAGGCCGTCAGGCCCCTGAACGAACTGGCCTTCCTCGACCAAGAGAGCGGCGAGGTCGGTGCGGATGTCGAACGCCTGTCGTCGCGCCTCCTGCTGCGCCCAGGGCAGAATGAAGACGTTGACCAGCAAGGTGACCAAGGCGACCAGCACGGCGATGCGGGCGGCGGGGGATATGACCTGCCACCGGGTCATGCCGCCCGCGAAGGCCGCCGTCAGCTCCTGCTCGCGTTGCAGACGGGTCAGGGCGATCAGTGCGCCGACGAAAAGACCGATGGGTAGAATCACCGACAGCAGTTGCGGCAGGGCGAGCAGGGTCAGCTTGACCATGATCCACACGCTCTGACCCCGCTCCACAATGACCTGGAGTTGGTCGAGGCTTTGGCTAAGAATCCCGATTCCCGCCAGCGCTGCGCACGCGGCGATCACAGGGAACAGGATCTGGCGAAAAAGGTATCTTTGAATCAGGGTCATGGGCGGATGGACTTCGCCCGGTTGCAGGCGGCGACATTGAGGCGCATCTAGTAGCACATCAGGGCGCGTCCGCGACAAGCAGACGCGCCGTTGTCATTTTGCTGTTTGCAGACGCCGGGTGGGGCCTGGCTGGAGTTGATTGAATGAAGATCGAATTCGTGGCCGCCGTGGACGCCGCCGAAATCCTGGCCGTTCCGGTTTTTGAAGATCGCAGCTTCACCGCCGCCGGGACCGCGCTGGACGGCAAGGCCAACGGCGCCCTGACCAAGGCGGCGGGCAAGGGGCGTTTCACCGGCAAGGCCGGGCAGAGCCTGAGCATCGCCGCGCCGGCGGGTGTCGAAGCGGACGCCGTGCTGCTGGTCGGCGCCGGCGCCAAGGACAAGCTGGACGACCTGGCGGTCGAGGCCTTCGGCGGCAACGCCTATGCGGCGGTCAAGCTGTCGGGCGCCGAGGTGCTGACGATCGACGCTTCGGACCTGTCGCCTGAGCAGGCCGCCCGCGTCGGTTTCGCCGCGCGTCTGGCCGCCTATCGCTTCGACAAATATCGCACGACGCAAAAGGCCGACAAGATTCCGTCGATCACCGCCATCCGCGTGGTCACGACCGACCTGCGTGGTGCGGAAGCCGCACTGGAGCCTCTGTCGGCGGTGGCCGACGGCGTGATCTTCGCGCGCGATCTGGTGTCCGAGCCCGCCAACGTCCTGTATCCGGCCGAGTTCGCCAAGCGGGTGAAGGCGCTGGAGAGCCTGGGCCTTGAAGTCGAAATCCTCGGCGAGGCCGAGATGGAGAAGCTGGGCATGCGCACCCTGTTGGGCGTGGGCCAAGGCAGCCGTCGCGAAAGCCAGCTTGCGATCATGAAGTGGAACGGTGGCGAAGCCGGCGCTCAGCCGCTGGCCTTCGTCGGCAAGGGCGTCTGCTTCGACACCGGCGGCATCTCGATCAAGCCGGCGGACGGCATGGAAGACATGAAGTGGGACATGGGCGGCGCAGCCGCCGTGACCGGAACCATGATCGCCCTGGCCAGCCGCAAGGCCAAGGCCAACGTCATCGGCGTTCTGGGCCTGGTCGAAAACATGCCAGACGGCAACGCCCAGCGTCCGGGCGATGTGGTCGTGTCCATGTCGGGTCAGACGGTGGAGGTCATCAACACCGACGCCGAAGGTCGCCTCGTCCTGGCCGACGCCCTCTGGTACACGCAGGAGCGTTTCAAGCCGAAGTTCATGATCGACCTGGCCACCCTGACGGGCGCCATGATCGTGGCCCTTGGCCTGGATTACGCCGGCGTCTTCTCGAACTCCGACGATGTCGCCGATCCGATCCTGGCGGCGGCCAAGAAGGTCGGCGAGAACTTCTGGCGCATGCCGATCCCGGCCATCTACGAGCAGCACATCGATTCCAAGATCGCCGATGTGAAGAACACCGGCAACGGCCGCGCCGGTGGCTCGATCACCGCCGCCCTGTTCCTGCAACGCTTCACCAACGGCGTGCCGTGGGCGCACCTGGACATCGCCCCGACGGCCTGGGCCAACAAGAGCCCCAGCCCCACCGTGCCGGAAGGCGGCGTCGGCTTCGCCGTGCGGACTCTGGACCGGATGGTCGCGGATTCCTACGAAGGCTGATCGGTCGGGAGGTAGAGCCGGGTGAGCGACAAGCCCGAAATCTGGTTCTATCACCTGGAGCGTTCGTCGCTGGATCAGGTGCTGCCAACCCTGCTCGAAAAGACGATCGAGCGGGGCTGGCGCGCCATGATCAAATCGTCGCATTCGCATCGGCTGGACGAGGTCGACGAGACGCTGTGGACGTTTCGCGATGACAGCTTCCTGCCGCACGGCCGGGCCGACCAGCCTCATGCCGAGCGCCAGCCTGTGCTGTTGAGCGAGACGGGCGAGAACCTGAACGGCGCTCAGGCGCTGTTCATAGTCGACGACGCAGAACTGGGCGGGACGGAAGGGTTCGAACGATGCTTCATTATTTTCGACGGTCGCGACGAGCCGGCTTTGCAACACGCGCGGGGACGCTGGAAGGCGCTGAAGGGGCAGGGCGCGAACCTGGCCTATTGGCGTCAAACGGACGAAGGGCGCTGGGAAAAGGCGGCCTGATCGGACTGGTTCTGCTGGCTGGCTGTTCGACGCCGGTTTCTGAGGCGCCCGCGCCGCGTGCGGTCGAGCAGGCTCAACTCAACCCGCCCGTTGGCAGCCGCATGCCGACCGCCCAAACCGAAGACGTCTGCAAGGCCGGCGAGATGCAATATCTGGTTGGCAAGTCCCGGACCGAGATCCCGGTGCCGGTGGATGTCGTCAATCGGCGTGTGACCTGCACCACCTGTCCGGTGACGCAGGACTTCTCCGCCTATCGTCTGAACATCTTCTACAACGAACAGACCGGCATCATCGAACAGGTCCGCTGCGGCTGACCCCCCGACGCAAGGAGACGACCATGAAGATCATCGTGAGCACCCTGTTGGCCGCTGGCGCCTTGGCCGTGTCGGCCTGCGCGCCGGTCCAGACCGCCGAGCCTGCGCCCGGATCGGACACCGCCTTCAAGGCCTGCAAGGTTTCGGACTATCAAAGTTATGTGGGGCGCAACCGCTCGGCCGTCCCGACCGCGCCCGCCGGCCAGACCTTCCGTGTGCTGTGCACTACCTGCGCCGCGACCATGGACTATCGCGAGAACCGGGTGAACTTCGTCTATGACGAGGCGACGAACATCGTGCGCGAAGTGAAGTGCGGTTGAGCGTTAGCGCCCCACCGTATCGCCCGGCCACAGCGGTCCGCTGAACTTCGCCGCCAGATAGTCCATGAAGGCCGTGACCCTGGCCGGGCGCGGTCCGCCGCTGGGCGCCACCAGATGCAGGGCGATGGGCGGCAGGCGCCAGTCGGTCATCACCGTCTCGAGATGGCCGTCGGCGACGTCCTTCCAGTAGATGAAGTCCGGCTGGGGAAATAGCCCCAGCCCCGCGCACAACGACGCCGTCAGGGCGTCGGAGTTGTTGGCGCGCAGCGGCCCGCGCGGATGCACCACCACTTCTTCACCCGCCGCATTGCTGAACCGCCAGGTGTCCGGGCTGGGCATGTAGGCGTAGCCGAGGCAGGCGTGACGGGCCAGATCGTCGGGATGAGTGGGGCGACCCCGCTGATCCAGATAGGACGGCGAGGCCACCAGGGCGCGGGCTACAGGCCGCAGCTTGCGCGCCGTCAGCGAGGAATCGGCCAGAGCGGCGATCCTGAGCGCGCAATCGAAGCCGCCGCCGACTAGATCGATGACCTCGTCCGACAGGTGCAGATCGACCGACACGTCCGGGTGAGTGGCGAGGAACTCGGGCAGGGCCGGGGCCACATAGGCCATGCCGAACGACATGGGCGCCGCCAGTCGCACCAGACCGCGCGGCGTGACGGACATGTCCAACGCTTCCGACACCGCGCCCTCGGCCTCGGCCAGCATGTGGGCGGCGCGGGCTGCCAGGGTTCGGCCTGCATCGGTGAGGGCGAAGCGCCGCGACGTGCGGTGGAGCAGGGTTGTCTTCAGCTGCTGTTCCAGGCGCGTCACCGCCTTGGACACCGTGGCTTTGGATAGGCCCAGCGTCTCGGCTGCGCCGGAAAAGGATTGGCTGTCGGCGACCTTGGCGAAGATGGCTAGGGCTTCCAGATCGGGCAGGCGGGACATGGGCGGCCTCGCGTCCTGAAACGATGAGTTTCGGTTGTTTCTATTTCTGATCGGTCGCCGATCTCTATCTTGGCGTCAAGCAAAGGCGTCGGACGGTTCCGACGCGAAAGGACGAATGCGATGATCGAGCGCAGACCATTTGAATCCCTCGGCGGCGCCAACCACGGCTGGCTGAACGCCAAACACCATTTCTCCTTCGCCAACTACTATGATCCCAAGCGGATGAGCTGGGGCAATCTGCGGGTCTGGAACGACGACGAGATCGCCGCCGGCACGGGCTTCCCGCCGCATCCGCATGCCGACATGGAGATCATCACCTACGTCCGCGATGGGGCCATCACCCATGAGGACAGCCTGGGCAACAAGGGCCGCACCGTCGCGGGCGATGTGCAGGTGATGAGCGCCGGAACCGGCATCCGGCACGCCGAATACAACGCCGAGCCGGACCTGACCCGGATCTTCCAGATCTGGATCGAGCCGACCCGTCGCGGCGACGCGCCGAGTTGGGGCACCAAGCCCTTCCCCAAGGGCGAGCGGTCAGGCCAGTTCGTAGTCCTGGCCTCGGGCTTCGATGGCGACAAGGACGCCCTGCCGATCCGCACCGATGCGCGGATCGTGGCGGCGACGCTGAAGGCGGGCGACAGCGCCGACTATCCGCTGGGCGTTGCGCGGCGGGCCTATCTGGTCCCGGCAAAGGGCGAGCTCGAGGTCAATGGCGTCCGGCTGAACGCCCGCGACGGCGCGGCCATCGCTCAGGAGGATGTCGTGACGGTCAAGGCGCTGTCCGACGCCGAGATCGTGCTGGTGGACGCCGCCTGATTTTCGGATCAAGCTTCACGGTCGGACGCGATCCGACCGTGAACAACCGCATCAAAAAGGCGAGGAAAGAGAATGTTCAATCAAGTGAATGGCTGGTCTTCCCGCGCCTTGGCGGCGCTCAGGATCGTCGCCGGTCTGTTGTTCCTGGCGCATGGCGTCATCAAGGTCTTCGGCTTTCCGGCCGGGGCCGAGCCCGGTCAGCAGGAGCTGCTCTCGCTGTTCGGCATCGGGGGGGTGATCGAGCTGATCACGGGCTTGCTGCTGATCCTGGGCCTGTTCACGCGTCCGGCCGCCTTCATCGCCTCCGGCCAGATGGCTGTGGCCTATTGGATGTTCCACTTTCCCAGCAGTCCGTATCCGGCGGTGAACGGCGGTGACGCGGCCATCCTGTATTGCTTCATCTTCCTGTACATCTTCACTGCCGGTCCTGGCGCGTTGAGCATCGACAATCGAACCGCAAAACGGTTCTGATCTTTAAGAATGAAAATAGCCGCCGCGCTGTCCTGCGCGGCGGCTTTTTCATGCCTTGAGGCTCGCGGCCCAGTCGGCGGCGCGCACCAGGCTGTCGACGATGCCCGGTTCCGATGAGGCGTGGCCGGCGTCGCCGACGATGTGCAGATGGGCCTCGGGCCAGGCGCGATGCAGCGCCCAGGCGCCTGAAATCGGCGTCACCACGTCGAACCGGCCCTGCGCGATCCAGCACGGGATATGCCGCATCCGGTCGATATTCTTCAGCAGCCAGCCGTCCTCCTCGAAGAAGCCGGCGTTGGTGAAGAACCAGTTCTCGATCCGTGCGAAGGCGACGGCGAAGTCGGGCTCGGCGAACTTGTCCGGGCGGGCGTTGGGGCCCTCGACGCTGACGGTTTCGCCCTCCCAACTGGACCAGGCGACGGCGCAGCGTTCGCGCTCTGCGACGTCATCGCCGATCAGCCGCTTGTAATAGGCGGCCATCAGGTCGCCGCGCTCGGCCTCGGGGATCGGAGCGACGAAGCGCTCCCAGGCGTCGGGGAAGATCATCGAGGCGCCGTCCTGATAGAACCAGTGCAACTCCTTCTTCGTCAGCAGGAAGATGCCGCGTAGCAGCAGCGCAATAACCCGCTCAGGATGGGTGATGGCGTAGGCCATCGACAGGGTCGAACCCCAAGACCCGCCGAACACCACCCATTTGTCGACGCCGCACAGAGCGCGCAGACGCTCGATATCGTCGATCAAAGTCCAGGTCGTGTTGTCTTCCAGCGAGGCGTGGGGCCGCGACTGACCACAGCCGCGCTGGTCGAACATGATGATGCGATAGACGGCGGGATCGAAGAAGCGGCGCATGCCCGGATTGACCGCACCGCCTGGTCCGCCGTGAAGGACCAGAACCGGCAGGCCGTGCGGATTGCCGGACTCCTCGTAATAGATTTCATGCACGCCTTCGGTCGGCATCCAACCCGAGGCATAGGCCTCGATCTCGGGGTGGAGCACACGACGCGGCTCGGCGGGCGTGGGGAAGGCCATGGATGCTTGGTCTTTCTACGAGGAAATCAGGGGCGAGAACGCAAGGCCGCAAAGGCCAGGCAGAGCCAACCGGCAATCATCAACAGGCCGCCGATCGGGGCTACTGCGCCGAACGCCGGTACGCCGAGAAAGGCGATCGCCGCCAGGGCGAGGCAGAAGATGAGGCCGCCGATCGATCCGAGCCAGCCCGCAAGCCGCGCCAGCCCGCCGCCCCCTGTCCACTGGGCGCAGGCGAAGGCGAAGACGGCGTGGACGATCTGGTATTGGGCGCCGGTGGTCAGCAGGGTCTTGATCTGCGGCCCGGCGCCATGCGCGGCGAAGGCGCCAAGCGCCACGGCCAGGGCGCCGTTCAAGGCGGCGAAGGCGATCAGGTTGCGACTCACTGTCATCCGAAAACCCTAGACCGCCCGTTCGTCGATGTCTGCGACCCAGGAGGGTTAACCGACACGCGGCAGCGGCGTCAGGTGGCTGGCCATGGCCGAGGCGGCGGCCTTGACGCCCTTGCGCACCGCCGCCTCGTTGGCGGGGGCGGGCGCGCGCAACAGGCCGATCGACGGCGTCAGCGGCCCATCCGGCAGGTCCGAGAGCACGCGGTAGAGCAGGTAGGAGCCGGCGTCCTCTTCGATGTCGGATGAGGCGTCGGCCTGCAGCCCGGCGGCGGTCAGGGCGCGAACCATGTCGGCGACGGGCGCCGTGGTGCGGGCCACGCCTGGCCCGGTGCTGGACAGGCGATGCTTGTAGTCGAGGGTGCGGTTTTCAGCGCGCATCTGGACCCGGAAGCCGGCGCCCTTTTGCGTGCGTCCGACCAGGAGGACGGCCCGACATTCCCCGCTGCCGAGACGGGCGGCGAGGGTCGAGGCGAGTTCGTCGGGATCGGCGGCGGCGATGGGCACGGCGCGGGCCCCACTGGGACTCCAGATTTCGCCCGACAGATCCTCCACCAAATCCCACCCGTCGTCGTCGCCGTCATAGGCGCAGATGATGATGCCAGGGCGTCGATCACCACTGGCACGACTGTCGATTTGGTTCATCGTGCCAGCCATAGCCCCATCCATGACAGTTCGGTGACGTGCAAGAGGCTGTAACTTCCCAACGCCGTCAAGTCCGCAAAAGTCTTAGCCCAGGTCGCCGACCGCCGCATCCAGCAACATGAAGGCGCGACCGCTGTCCGACGCCAAGCTGGACTGAACCGCTGCGCTGTCTCCGGCGCGGGCTGAGGCGTTCAGCATCACCGCGAAGTTGCGGACATAGCGTTCGGCGTCAGCGCGCAGTTCGGCGTCACTGAGGACGCGGCGAGACACGCTGCGGACAGCGGCCGGCGCGACGCGACGCACGATCTGACGCGCGGCGTCCGGGTCGCCATTGCTGAAGGCGCGGGCGGCCTCTTCGACGCGAGAACGAGGCAGAAGGGCGTTGGGGTCGACCCCCATGCGCCGAATGGCGGCGGCGACCCGGTCGGACAGGGCTTCGGCCTCGGCAGGCGAAGGGGAGGGCGTGTCCAACTCCAGCGGCGCCTCGTTGTCGTCGTCGCCGTCGATCAGATCGCTCCAA